>JAGRJL010000598.1:2544-4107 GCA_020442775.1 Lysobacterales bacterium
GCCCGAAGCGCTCCAATCCGCAACCCGCTGGCGGGAATCTGAAAATAGGCCGGGCTATAGAGGATCTCACCTCCGCTCAGGCCAAGGCGTAGATCGACCGATGGCTCCAACTGAAGCTCGAAATCGGCGTCCACACCAGCTGCGGCCCGCAGTCCATCTGCGCTGTCGACAGTGAAAGATCGAAACCCGCCACGGGCCACCATTGACTGGTCCAGCCGCACATCAAGTTCCCCATCCAGGCTGGTGGGCATCCATCCGATGGCGTCTCCGATCAGCACCCGCCAGGGCTGCAGCGCGAGGTGATTGAGCACCAGCGTCCAATCATCCGGATCACGGTAGTGAGCGCTGATGCCTCCCTGAAGAGCGGCAAGTTCGATTCGACCATCGACCGACCGACTCCAGCGCAGCTTGAGCTTCGGTCCACCGATCAGGTTCAGTTCCAGATCTCCTGATAGTCCGCCGCCGACCGCCGGTTGCAAACGCGCATTCCAGCGCCTGAAGGGCATCGCGTAGGCATCAATGCTCATATCGGCGCGACCGCTCGACAACACCAGCGATCCGTCAGCCTGCTCCTCCGCCCGGAAACTGACTTGCCCGATGGTCAGCGCGCCGCTGGTCACGGAATCGGCTCTTATCGACCAGATTGCCGCCTGTGCCGGTTGCAACAGCAAACAAGCCATCAGCGTGAGCCTGGCCCAGTGCTGCCAGGCCAGACGCAACCGCCCCGCTGCGCCTTGAGTGGGGCGACTGTTCTGTAACTGAAAATGACTATGAATCACAGTTGGGTATCATTGAGCAGCCTTCCACCGCGGTGATTGACCATGGGCTTGCGTGTACTGGTGGTTGAGGATGATGTGGTCAATCGCCGCTACCTCGGAGAGTGGCTGATTAGTCACGGTCATGACTGCCTGTTGACCGCCACCCTGTCCGAGGCGGCTGAGGCGCTGAAGCGAAGGCGATTCGACCTGTGCATCGCCGACGTCCACCTCGGCGATGGCAACGGTCGCAATCTCGCCGAGTTGATGCCACAGCATACGCGACTGGTGCTGATGAGCGGTGATCCGGCCGAAGGTGAGCAGAGGTGGTTGCAGAAGCCTTTGAGCGCGCATTCGCTGGCGCTCACTCTGGACGGCATCCCGCCCACCGCTGGCCTGGCCGATCCCTTACCGCCGGCGCATCTTCCGGATCTGGACGACCGAGCTGCGAGCAATGCGCTGGGGGCCGGGATATCGGTGTTGTCCGGATTGCGTCAACTGCTGTGCAGGGAACTGCGCCAGGATCGACAACGCCTGTCCGAACCGCTCGATGACGCCGAACTGGCCACGATTCAGGAGCGGTTGCACCGTCTGGTCGCATCCAGCGCACTTTGCGGCCTGCCCCGGCTTCACAGCGCTTCCCACCACCTGCACCGCCTGCTGCAGACCCAGCAGTGCCACCATGCGGCTCTGGCTGAATGGCACGAAGCAGCGGCACGCGCGCTGGGACAGATCCAGGATAGCTAAGCCCTATTTTTCATATTTCGCATGCTGCGGACGCCGATCTCCGCGGCGTGGCGCGGTCAGC
>JAGRJL010000598.1:4266-4724 GCA_020442775.1 Lysobacterales bacterium
CAGGCGCTCAATGGGCGGCCGCCCAAAAGGGTCGACAGCAGTGCGCGCATCAATATTCGCTGTTCGTTGCACAGCGCAGGGCTGGGGGCCAGGTTGGTGGGATTGCCCAAGGCCAGCAGGGCTGCACCAGAGGTGCCCTGATCGGCATGGCTGGCGCGTACACCCTGCTCGAGATCCACCCGATAAAAAGCCTCAGGCTGAATCGCCAAGCCATCAGCCGTCGAACTGAAATCCAGACCATAGCCCAGCTCCTCCAGCAGAGTCTTTTCGAACAGGCGCAATTGCCAGTCCGATCGATTCTGCTCGGCGAGACTACCGAGCAGGCGATCATATGCATGGAAAAGCCCGGGGTGCGCGTCGGATCTGGCCAGCAGGCGGACCAGCAACTCATTGACGTAGAGGCCGGCAAGCGTGCTTGGGCCGCGCAGTATGATGGGCTTGTCTGCCGCTTCCCAACG
>JAGRJL010000599.1:0-3335 GCA_020442775.1 Lysobacterales bacterium
TGCTGGGTGCGGCCCGCTTGACCGGAGTCCGCTGTGCCTGCGCGCCGTACATCAGCAGGCCGACGCCGGTGGCGTGTATCTGATTGCCCACCACCTCCGACAGCCCGCTGATGCCGTGCGGGACGCCGATCCGCACCGGCATGTGAAACAGCTCTTCTGCCAGTTCGCTGATCCCCTCGATGCGCGCCGCGCCGCCGGTCAGCACCACTCCGGCCGCGATCAGGTCTTCCAGGCCGCTGCGGCGCAGCTCAGCCTGGACCAGCGAAAGGATCTCCTCGTAGCGCGGCTGCACCACCTCGGCCAGGGTCTGTCTGGCCAGCCGTCGCGGCGGTCGGTCACCAACGCTGGGGACCTGAATGGACTCTTCCGCAGTGGCCAGATCAGCCAACGCACAGGCGTACTTGATCTTGATTTCCTCGGCATGCGGCGTCGGCGTGCGCAGTGCGACCGCGATGTCGTTGGTGACCTGATCTCCGGCGATCGGAATGACAGCGGTGTGGCGAATGGCACCCTGGGTGAAGACCGCGACATCGGTGGTGCCGGCGCCGATGTCGACCATCGCCACGCCCAGCTCTTTCTCGTCTTCGGTCAGTACTGCGTAGCTGCTCGCCAGCGGCTGCAGAATCAACTCGTCCACCGCCAGACCGCAGCGGGCGACGCATTTTGAGATGTTCTGCGCGGCGCTGGCCGCCGCGGTCACCAGATGAACCCTGGCCTCCAGGCGAATTCCGCTCATTCCAATCGGATAGCGGATGCCTTCCTGATCGTCGATCACATACTGCTGCGGCAATACATGAAGGATGCGCTGGTCGGCCGGCACCGGCAGCGCTCTGGCAGCATCCAGCACCCGCTCAACGTCGTGTTCACCGACCTCCTGATCGCGGATTGCCACGATGCCATGCGAGTTGTGGCTCTTGACGTGGCTGCCGGTGATGCCCGCGTACACCGAATGGATTTCGCAGCTGGCCATCAGTTCAGCCTCTTCCACCGCACGCTGAATGCACTGCACGGTGGACTCGATGTCGACCACCACACCGCGCTTGATTCCACGGGAAGGGTGAGAGCCCACGCCGATCACTTCGACCGGTTCGCCCGCGGCGTACTCGGCGACGATGGCGACGACCTTGGAGGTGCCCACGTCCAGGCCGACGATCAACGACTTGTCAGACTTTCGCGTCATCGCTCAGGCGTCTCCAGTACTGGCTTGTTCAGGAGGGGCTCCCGCTGGGTCCGCGGGGGCCTGATCCGGTGAGTAGGGGAGCACGGCGAAACCGTTGGTATAGCGCAGGTCGATGCGGGCAATCGGCGTGGCGCTCTGCTCCATCAGCGGGCGTAGTCCGACCATGAAGCGACGCCAGCGATCAGCCTGGTCGGTGCTGCCAACGATCACCTCAATGCCGTTGGAGAGAACCGTCTCGATGCTGCCCCGGCGACTGATGCGCAGTTCGGTCAGATCCAGACCCAGCCCCTGCAAATCGGGTCTGATCGCGGTGTAGAAGGCGATCGCCTGGGGCACCCGCGCCTCGCCAGCCTCGAACTGAGGAACCCCGCCCATCATCGACAGGCCTTCGGCCGAGAACACGCGCCCCTGCTCATCGAGCAGGCGGTCGGTGCCCAATTTGGCGAGCACGCTGCGCTCGATGATCTGAATCTCCAGCACGTCAGGCCAGCGCTTGCGCACTTGAGCCTTTTCCACCCAGCTCAATTCCTGCACCCGCGTCCGCACTTCATCCAGCGGCAGGAAGAAGAAGCCGCCACCCAATGCCGGGGTCACCGCCGCGCGCACCTGTTCGGCGGTCACCCGCTCGAAGCTGCCGCTGACCTCGATCCAGCGCAGGGGCGCAAGCGCTCCAGCACCACGACCCAGCATCAGGCCAGCGATCGGCACCGCCAGCGCCACCAGCGCAAGAATCAGGGTGGGCAAGACCCACGCGCGACCGTTGGGATTCATCGGTCACGCTCCAGGCTGTGCGCCAGAATCTGCAAACAAAGCGTCTCGAAATCATCGCCGATGGCTGCCGCGGCCTTGGGCACCAGGCTATGGCTGGTCATCCCGGGCGCCGTGTTGACCTCCAGCACGTAGGGGCGATTGCCCGAGTCGATCATCAGATCGACCCGACCCCAGCCGCTGGCACCGACGCTGTTGAAGGCCTCGATGGCAATTTCCTGCAGTCGCTGCTCGTGCTCGTTGCTGAGCCCGCAGGGAATCAGATAGCGGGTGTCGTCTGACTGGTACTTGGCGTGGTAATCGTAGAAACCGGCGGCCGGCACGATTCGGATCGCCGGCAACGCACTCTTGCCGACGATGGCCACGGTGTATTCGGGTCCGTCGATCAGGGTCTCTACCATCACCGCCTGATCGTGCTTGCGCGCCAGCTCGATTCCATCCTGCAGCTGGTCAAGGTCATGCGCCAGGGTGATGCCGACGGTCGACCCTTCGGTTGCCGGCTTGACTACCAGTGGCAGGGCCAACTCCTCGAGCAAATCCTCCGCCTCGGTGTCGGCCTCAACGATTGAGAAATCTGCGGTAGGGATGCCCAGTCGCTGCCACAGCAGCTTGCTGCGAATCTTGTCCATCGCCAGGGCGGAGCCCAGGACACCGGATCCGGTGTAGGGAATTCCAAGCGCCTCCAGCGCACCCTGGAGGGAGCCATCCTCTCCGCCGCGTCCGTGCAAGATGATGAAAACCCGGTCTACCTGACTCGAGTGGATGGCCGCCATCAGGGCGCGGACCCCGTCATAGCCGGTGGCGTCCACACCGCTACGCTGAAGCGCGCTCAGCACTGCGGCGCCGCTTTCCAGCGATACCGCGCGCTCGGAGCTGTCCCCGCCATAAACCACTGCGACACGTCCAAAAGCCTGGCTCATGCGCTCGCCCCCCGCAGATGGCCGCGCTCGCGCAGTTGCTGGGCGACCGCTCCGATATCACCGGCACCCTGCAGCAACAGCAGATCACCATCAGCCACCACCGGCGGCAGGGCAGCGACTATGTCCTCTGGCTGATCGACCAGGATCGGCGTCAGCCGCCCCCGCGAGCGGACTGCGCGAGCCAGGGCACGCGCGTCGGCATTGGGTACCGGCGCCTCGCCGGCGGCGTAGACTTCGGTCAGCACCAGCACATCAACTTCGTTCAGGACCTGAGCGAAATCGTCCAGCAGGGCCCAGGTACGGCTGTATCGATGCGGTTGGAACACCATCACCAGTCGCCTTTCCGGCCAGCCGCTGCGCGCCGCCTCAATCACCGCGCGCAGCTCACGCGGGTGATGCCCGTAGTCGTCGACGAACATGGCGCTGCCCTGATCCAGGGGCAACTCGGGATGAATACTGAAACGGCG
>JAGRJL010000599.1:3482-3697 GCA_020442775.1 Lysobacterales bacterium
GGCAAGTGCAAATTGAAGCTCATCTTGGCCTGGTGCTGGACCACATCGCTGGCCCAGATGTCGAACTGGGACTGGAACCCGTAGGTCAGCTGCGCGCGGTGCGCCTGGGGCAACAGTTCGCGCACGACCGGGTCCTCGCCGCAAAGCACCGCCAGCCCGTAAAACGGCAGGTGATGCAGAAAATCGATAAATGCCTGCTTGAGCTTGCCGAAGTC
>JAGRJL010000600.1 GCA_020442775.1 Lysobacterales bacterium
TCGATATCCAGGTCATAAAGGCTCTGACCGTCTACAATCGCAACTCTCAGCTCTTCCGGCTGCGTTGCGTTTATCAACATTCTCTTCATTGTTCGTCCCTGGCGCGCTCGACTCACACGATCCGGCGCAATCGCAGGGACCGCGAACAGGCGTGAGATACGCTTATGTCCGGCGGTGCGGCTACGATTGAAACGAAGGTGAGGAGCGTCGCGTCGTAATGGTTCGCTCGCGTTGCTGCCATCTGGCAGGCGCGCAACGGCCCGTAAATTCGCGTCGTTCCCTGCTGCGGTCCGCCAACGCGGTCCCGCCCATAGCGCAGACAACAACCAACTATAGCAAGCGATGAGTCGAAATCGAAGCAGTCGATTGAAAGCAGGTGGCGGAAAACGGGGAGCCAAAGCAACTCCGCCGGGCCCACGTGCGCCCGCAGGGCCCCGACGGCCACCGTCGTCGCAGGGGCCGAAACCACCGGAAGCGCCGATTCGGCGCCCGCAGGCGAGCGCCGGGAGCGAACAGCGGCCGACCCACAGCCAGGTCCGAATGGTCGAGGTGGACCCCGACCGCGACGGCCAGCGGCTGGACAATTTTCTCCTCGGCCAGCTCAAGGGAGTTCCCCGTAGCATGGTCTACCGACTGGTGCGCTCCGGCCAGGTGCGGGTGGACGGCGCTCGCTGCAAGCCCGATCAACGGCTGCTGGCCGGCCAAAGCGTGCGGATTCCGCCGGTGCGCGAGGCCAGCGCGGGCGCCCCGATCGCGGCCTCGTCCAGCACCCTGGAAATGCTCGAGCAAGCGATCCTGTTTGAAGACGAGGATCTGCTGGTGCTGAACAAGCCCTCCGGATTGGCCGCCCATGGCGGCAGCGGCGTCAGCTACGGGGCGATTGAGGCGCTCAGACAGCTGCGCCCGCAGGCCAGGCTGGAACTGGTCCATCGTCTGGACCGCGACACCAGCGGGTTGATGCTGGTGGCCAAGCGCCGACCAGTGTTGCTGGCGCTGCAGGAAAGTCTGCGTGAGGGCCAGGTGGACAAGCGCTATCTGAGTCTGCTGGTCGGCCGGATCGAGCGTGACCGCTTCGACGTCAACGCCCCGCTGCGCAAGCAGGTGCTGAGCGGCGGTGAACGGATGGTCCAGGTCGCCAGCGACGGCAAGGCCTCGCTGAGCCGCTATCGGGTGCTGGAACGCTTTGCATCCTGCACCCTGGTCGAGGTGAAGATCGAGACCGGACGCACCCACCAGATTCGGGTGCATTCGCAGCACGCCGGTCATCCGGTGGCTGGCGACGGCAAGTATGGCGATGCCGAAGGCAATCGACTGCTCCGCCAGGCCGGGCTGGATCGATTGTTCCTGCACGCTGCGAGCATGAAGGTGCGCCTGCCGGGGAATGCGCAGGACAGCCTCTGGTCGGCCCCGCTGCCAG
>JAGRJL010000601.1 GCA_020442775.1 Lysobacterales bacterium
GTCGCCACCATTCGCTCGAAACCCTCGATAGCCTGATCCAGATTGCCGTTCTGCCAGTCCACCAGCGCGCTGAACCAGGTGACTGACCAGGGATAGGCGGGCGTCGGATGCTCGGCCGCGCGGGCGAGTGCGGCGACCGCATCGTCCAGGCGTCCCTCGCGCAGATAGACCCTGGCCAGGTTCAGCGCACCCTCGGCACGATCCAACTGCTCCACCGCACTGAAGGCCACTTCGGCCTGGCGCAATTCTCCGCTGCCCTGCTTGCGGAACAGCCCGATACCGTAATCATTCCAGCGCTGCCACAGCGGAATTTCCGAAGGCGGATTGCTCACGCCCTGCTCCGGGGCGATCGGGAACTGCAGGCGGTCACTGGCAATGGTGGTGATCGGCAAATCGTTGGTCACGAAGTTCGGCGCCTGGAACTGGCGCATGTAGTTGGTGTCGAACTTGCGGTACTGCAGCTTCACTTCCACTTCGATCGGCCCCTGCGCATCGGCCGGCACCTCGAAGGCAAAGTGCACGCTGTCCGCCGCGCCCGGCGGGATCTGGTTGTTGTAGAGCGGCACGAAGATGTCCTCCGGATTGCGCCGGTCGATCCGGTTGCCCTCGCGGTCGAGCACATAGAGATTGATAAAGTGCGACCAGGGGTCGACCGCGCGATCGGCCGGATCCATCCCGCCGCTGCGACCAATCACCTGTCCTCCGCTGCGCAGGGTCACGTCCAGCCAGATCTCGTTGGAGTCGGCAGTGCCCTGGGTGAAGGGATGGCCCAGCCGCATGGTCCGTACCACCGCCTCCAGCAGATAGCGCTGCCCAGGCTCCAGTGTCGGCACCGTCGGACGCAGCGGCGCGATCAGCTCGCCTTCGATGCTGCCCTCGCGCTTGATTCCAAATAGATCGACCCGGACGCTGCCCTCAAGGAAGGCGCGCTGGGCCTGATTGACCGACTCGGGCATCTTCAACAGATGCGGAATCGCGGTATTGGCCGCCGGGAACTGGTGGTCGTGCACGCTCAGCTCACCGCTGTTGTTGAAATCCCGGGCCGCGAAATCGGTCGAAGCGGCCAGCGGCATGTGGCAGCCATTGCAGTTGGCCTGCGCCCTGGGCGGGTAGTAGAAGGAGTTGACCCCGTGCCCGGAGACCCCGGAAAGCAGGAAGGTGTCGTAGTGGTTCTGCCCGCGCAACCACTTGTAGCCGTTGAATTCCTCGGGCAGGTGGACCTTGTGGCAGGTCGAGCAGAACTCCGCGCTGCGATGCAGCGGCTTTAGGAAGCTGCGCTTGTGGAACTCGGGCTTGGCCTTGACCAGCAGCCGGTTGACCCAGCCCAGCAGCGGATTTTCGCTGAAGGCAAAGGGATAGTGGGTGGGCTCCTCGATGGTGTAATCGGCGTTGCCGCGCTGGCTGTTGATGTGGGTGATCGCGTGGCAGCCGGTACAGGTGATGCCGGCCTGCGAGGTCGGATGATTGACATCATCGAACTGCGGATCGTCGAAGGCGCCGGAGAAGAAAGGCACCAGATCATGGCAGCCGGCGCAGAAACGCGCTGCCTGCACGGTGCCGTCGCGCGCCATCGAGAATTCACGGGTGTTGCGCACCGAGAACAGATAGGCGGGATTGTTGAAGGAGGCGAAGCGGTGGACGCTGTGCGACCACTGGCGATGATTGTCGGCATGACACTCCGCGCAGTAGTCGTCCATCATCAGGGTTTGCGCCGGAATGAAGTTGCCGGTGGCGGTGCGCGCCAGTGAGGGAAAGAAGTACTGCTCGCCGCTGGCCGGTCCTGCCACGTTCCACTGGCGCGGATCCTGGGCCTGCAGCACTACCATGCCCAGCGCAAACAGCGCGGCGACCGCAGCAATGCCACCGCCCACGCGCCAGCGGATACGCGGCCCAGCCAATCGATGCAGGATGAACAGCCACACGGCCAATAGGGGTGCCGCGACATGCATCCAGTAGGCCGCGCTACGCGCGGTGGGCTCGCGCAACTCCACCAGCGGAATACCGCGAGTCAGGGTCAGGCCGGAGATCAGCAGCAACAACGCCACCACGAACAGCGCGTAGCCGACCATCACCGCGCGCCGATTGGGCCGGTCATGGGAGTTGCGGATATGGATCGCGCCGTAGACCACGATCGGGACGATGATCAGCACGCCCAGCAGCAGATGGGCCAGAAACATCAGCTGATAGAAGTAGTTCTGGTAAGTCTCGCCGCTGATCCACTCCGACCAGGTGATTACCCCCAGGTAGGTGGAATTGACCGCCAAAATCGCAAAAAGCCCGAGCACCAGCACCAGCAGCTTGCGCAAACGGGGCCCAACCGCGGGCACATAGCGGCGCCGCCGCGGAGTGACGGGCATCGGTTTCTCGGTCATTTCAGCTGCCGGAACGAGGATCAGGACCGATAGTCTGCCCGTGCATCGGCACTGAAGCGAGCAACGTCGGTCAAATTCCGGCGCGGCCCGACGCCAACAAGCGGCTCCGGGGCTAGACCTTCAGCGGCCCCATGAATTTCAGCGCGCATAGCTTGTTGCCATCGGGATCGCGCAGATAGGCCAGATAGA
>JAGRJL010000044.1 GCA_020442775.1 Lysobacterales bacterium
GGCACCTACCGCATCGCCGACGGCCGCGGTGGCGGCGGCACCGGCGCCCAGCGCTTCGCGCCACTGAACAGCTGGCCGGATAACGGCAATCTGGACAAGGCGCGGCGTCTGCTGTGGCCGATCAAGCAGAAGTATGGTCGCAAGATCTCCTGGGCCGACCTGCTGATCCTGGCCGGTAACGTGGCGCTGGATTCGATGGGTCTGAAGACCTTCGGCTTCGCCGGCGGCCGCCCGGACATCTGGGAGCCCGAGGGCGACATCTCCTGGGGTCCGGAGAGCGAGTGGCTGGCGACCAGCGACAAGCCCAACGGCCGCTACTCTGGCGAGCGCGATCTGGCCAACCCACTGGCTGCGGTGCAGATGGGCCTGATCTACGTCAACCCTGAAGGTCCGGACGGCAACCCGGATCCGCTGGCGTCTGCGAAAGACGTCCGCGAGACCTTCGCCCGGATGGCGATGAATGACGAAGAAACCGTGGCGCTGACCGCAGGCGGTCACACTTTCGGCAAGACCCACGGCGCCGGTGACGTTTCCAACGTCGGCCCGGAGCCGGAAGGTGCCGATATCGAAGAGCAGGGCTTCGGCTGGATGAACAAGCACGGCACCGGCAAGGGCGCCGACACCATCACCAGCGGCCTGGAAGGGGCCTGGACTCCAACCCCGACCAAGTGGGACAACAGCTACTTCGAGACCCTGTTCGGCTTCGAGTGGGAACTGACCAAGAGCCCGGCGGGCGCACAGCAGTGGGTGCCGAAGAACGGCGCCGGCGCCGACCTGGTGCCCGACGCGCATGACCCCAACAAGCGCCATCAGCCGATCATGTCGACTGCCGATATGGCCATGCGGATGGACCCGGCCTACGAAAAGATTTCGCGGCGCTTCCTGGAGAACCCGGATCAGTTCGCCGATGCCTTCGCCCGCGCCTGGTACAAGCTGCTCCATCGCGACATGGGGCCGGTGACCCGCTGCCTGGGGCCGCTGGTGCCGAACGAAGAGCTGATCTGGCAGGATCCGATTCCGGCGGTCAATCACCCACTGGTCAACGCTGCCGATGTCGCGGGCTTGAAGTCGAAGATCCTGAGCTCGGGCTTGTCCATCTCCGAACTGGTGCGGACCGCGTGGGCATCCGCAGCGACTTACCGCGACAGCGACAAGCGCGGTGGGGCCAACGGCGCGCGCATCCGACTGGCCCCGGCCAACAACTGGGAAGCCAACAGCCCGGGCGAATTGGCCAAGGTGCTGGCCGCACTGGAGGCGATCCAGAGCGAGTTCAACGGCGCCCAGAGCGATGGCAAGAAGGTCTCTCTGGCCGATCTGATCGTGCTCGGCGGCGGTGCCGCGATCGAAGCTGCAGCACAGAAGGGCGGTCACAAGATCAGCGTGCCGTTCACCCCGGGGCGGATGGACGCCAGCCAGGAACAGACCGACGTCGATTCCTATGGCGTGCTTGAGCCCAAGGCCGACGGCTTCCGCAACTTCGCCAAAGCGGGTCAGGAAGACTACGCCGCCGAGTGGCTGGTGGATCGCGCAAATCTGATGACCCTGACTGCGCCGGAAATGACCGTCCTGGTCGGCGGCATGCGCGCCCTTGGCGCCAATGCCGGCGGCAGCAAGCACGGCGTGTTCACCGATCGTCCGGAGACGCTCAGCAACGACTTCTTCGTCAACCTGCTGGACATGAGCACGCAGTGGAAGCGAGCCAAGGATCAGCCGGGCGTGCTGGAAGGCCGCGACCGTGCCAGCGGTGAGCTGAAGTGGACCGGCACCACGGTGGATCTGGTGTTCGGCTCCAACTCCCAGCTGCGCGCGCTGGCCGAGGTTTACGCCTGCAGCGACGGCGAAGCGAAGTTCGTCAACGAGTTCGTCGCCGCCTGGACCAAGGTGATGGAGCTTGATCGCTTTGACCTGAAGTAAGGTCGGCGAAAGCGGCAAGGGATTGCCGCGGAAAAACAAGAACCCCGCCGGTGCCGCCGGCGGGGTTTTTTGTTTTCTGAACTCCATCCGGGCCAGAACTGGCCCGGATGGAGACTGTCGGACCGTCTCGGAGCGCTGATCCAGCGCGCCGAACGGCTTTCTCTACTGCTGCATGGCTTCAATGGCGGCGGGAACAGTCAGCCCCTGGGTGCTCCCACCCTCGAAGCCGTCACCGAAGATCGCCACCGGCAGGATTGGGTCTTCATCGGTCGCGCTGTCGTTGGCCGGATCAATCGAGGTAATTCCCGCGGGAACGGTGACGCTAACCGTATTGCTCACCTGTGCCCCGGCCCGACTATTGACCAGACCAGTGACCTCAAAGCGCAGGTGCTCGCCCGCCGCCAGATCGATGTTCGCAATCAGATCACCGGTTGCAGCGCCCGGGGTCGGGCAGGCAGCGGTGGAGCTGGCCTGCACGCAGGTCCAGGCTGGTAGCGACAGCGTGGCCGGCATCAGATCGCGAATCTCTGCACCACTCACCGGATTCGGACCTGCATTGGCCACGACGATCACGTACAGGGTCAGTTCACCGTGCTGCAGCCAGGTGCGGCCATTGTCCTTGGCCACCTGCAGATCGGCTCCGGGCACCACCCTGATCTCGAAGTCCTCCGACTCGGAGAGATCAACGCCGCCGTTGGCCGTGCCGCCGCTGTCGCGCACTCTGACCGATGCCGTGACCAGACCACCCACCCCGCTGAGCTCGAAATTGAGGCTGCCGTCATTGGCAATATCGACCGCGCCGCCAACCAGGACGCCGTCCGGATCGCTGACCGCGGAGATCAGATAATCGTCGACGCTCTGCGTGGCATCCTCATTGTCCGGCCCGGCGTCAAAGGTCGCGAAGCCGGAGATACTGCGCGGCCCCGAAGTGGCGACCGGGTAGCTCGGGTTGCTGCCAAGAGTCATCGACGGCTGATCGTTGACCGGCTGCACGGTGACCGTAAACGAGCGGTTGCTGCTGCTGCCGCCAGGATCGCTGACGGTCACCGTGATCAGTACGACCCCATACTGTTCAGGCAGCGGGGTGAAGCTTAGCGTTCGCTGCTCCGGCGTCGCGCCAGCGCTGATGGCCGGATCGAGTATCACGCCGGGCTGCGAGGAGGTCGCAGTCACCGTCAACTGTGCCGAGTCGGACTCAAGATCGCCAACGGTGACGCTCAGCTGCTGTTGACTGCTGTCCTCCAGCAGTTGCTGGTCGTCAATCGCGGCGATTGTCGGCGCCTGGTTCTCGAACTCAGCCGTGACCGCAATGTCTGCGCTCACCGCAAGGTCGGTACGCGGGTTGTCGGTCAGGCCGTCGCTCCACTGGGCAAAGTGATGGTGGGCATCGGCCACGGCGGTCACCGAAGATCCATCCGCACCATGTTCCACCGTTTGCGCCGTGGTCCCGCTGATCGAACCATTGGCGCCGGCGGTGTAGCTCAGCGTGTAGGTGTCGATCGCGAATTCCGCGGTCACGCTCAGGT
>JAGRJL010000602.1 GCA_020442775.1 Lysobacterales bacterium
ATCGACGGTCGCGCGCCTGCGCCAGGCGCACGCGGGCCGCCTCGCTCAGTCCCACCAAAGCGTGAAGCTGCGCGCGCAACTCAATCGCGGTCGCCACCTTGTTGACGTTCTGCCCGCCAGGCCCGGGCGAACGCACCGCGCGCTCGGTCAGCGCCGGCCACGGCAACCACACGCCTTCGGCAATCTCCAATCCATCCATCCGCACAGTCTAGCCCGGATATTTCATGGGACTTCGTGGCGCGGTCATCGCGGAGCCGTTGTGGTTCGTGCTCCACCGACCCCGAAACCGGTGAAGGCGTGCTTGTAGCGTCGCTCAAACCGATCGCGGGGCGTAGCGGGCGACAACGACGATCGACTTGCGTCGGGGTGAGAATGACCCCGATCAACGCCCCATTGCGTAGCCCATCAGGCCGCACAATCGGCGCGGCATTGACCCTCATTTGACCCACTGTTTCAACCAGGCGTAGCCGCGAGCCGCGATTCGCGGCACCATAAGGCTTCGATCACCTGGGGAGGTGCCGAAATGGCTCGTGGAATTCTTTTCTTCGCGGCGTTGCTGGCCTCGGCCGCGCTCAGCTCAGGGGCAGCAGTTGCGGCGCAGATCGCTGACGCCGATCGCACTGCGCTGGTCTACAACCTCGACAATGATCAGCAGTGGCAGTGGAACAGCGCGCGCGCGCCGACCCGCTACACCCCCTGCTCCACCTTCAAGTTGCCCAATGCGCTGATCGGGCTGGAGAGCGGCGCAATCAGCCTCAGTCGCAATGGCGCCGGCTACGACATCGTCCGCGATCCGCTGCAGCCGTGGTGGCCGGACAGCTGGCCACGCTCGCAGGATCTGTCGTCGGCGCTGAAAAACTCGACGGTCTGGTACTTCCAGGCGCTGGCGCGAAAGATCGGAATGCCCAGCTACGCCAGCTGGCTGCACCGCTTTCACTACGGCAACCAGAACACCGACGGTGGCATCGACCAGTTCTGGCTGGGCAGCTCGCTGCGAATTTCGGCAATCGAGCAGATTCGTTTCCTCGCGGCGCTGGAGCGCGGGCAGCTTGGGGTCAAGCCCGAGTACGTCAGCGCGATCACCGACTCGCTGGTGCTGGAGCAGGGTCAGGATTGGCGGATGTGGGGCAAGACCGGCGGATGTCTGGCCCACGACGGCCGCTGGATCGGCTGGCTGGTGGGCGCGCTGCGCAAACCGGGTGGTCACTACGTCTATGCGGTGAATGTGTCCAGCGAGAACTGGGATGTGGTCCGCGGCGCGCGTATCGATATCGCTCGCCAGGCGCTCAAGGACGCAGGCGCGCTGTAGTCGCTGGCCGTTGCCGAGCCGAGGTCGTTGATGTCCGATGTGGTCCGCAAGATCTGCATGCTGGGTGATTTCGGCGTCGGCAAGACCAGTCTGGTCGCGCGCTATGTGTCCAACACCTTTTCCGACAAATACCTGACCACGGTTGGGGTCAAGACCGACACCAAGCTGGTCGAGCTGCCGCAGCGTCGGGTCAAGCTGGTGCTGTGGGATATTGCCGGCAAAGACGTGCTCGACGGCCTCAAGCTGACCTACCTGCGCGGCAGCACCGGACTGGTGATGGTGGCCGACGGCACCCGGGCACCGACGCTGCACAGCGCCGCGCAACTACTGCGCCAGGCGCGCGGCGAGATCGGCGAGGTTGCTGCGGTGCTGCTGGTCAACAAGTTCGATCTGTTCGACCGCTGGGAAGTGGCGCCCAGTCAGCTGGCTGAGCTGCGCCGGACAATGCCGCTGTTCGAAACCAGCGCACTGAGCGGGGAAAGCGTGGAGGAAGCCTTCACTGCGCTGGCGGAACGGCTGCCGTGAGCGCCCTGCCCGATGCGGTGCAGCGCTACCTGCGGCGCGAGCAGATCGCTCCGCTCGCCGCTGCCGCCCTCAGCTTCGACGGTGACTGGCGCCTGCTGGGGCGATCCGGCGAGTTGACCCGATTCGCGCTCGATCAGGCCGCCGACGCGGATCTGGAGCGCCAGTTTCGCGAGCTGTGCATGGGCCAGTCGCGGCTGGGCGGCACCCGCCTGAGCCAGCTGGATCTGGGCGAGGGGCACAACGCGGATGTGCATCTGGTGGCCGAGCAGAGCCAGGTCCACGTGGTGCTGCTGGACGTTCATGAGGCGGTGGAGCAGGAGCGCAGCTGGCAGCAGAACGCCCAGGAGGCCAAGCTGCGCAGCTATGAACAGGGTCGCCAGCTGCGCGACTTGCGCCAGCAACGCATCAGTATTGAAGCCGAGCGCGATGCGGCCAAAGCGCAAGCATCCGAACTGAGCGCGCGCAACCAGCTGTTCGATCAGCGGCTGCGCGGAGTGCTGGCCGAAATCGAACGCAGCGCGGAAAGACTGCTTGCGCTGCCTGCCGAACACGGCGGGCGACAGCGCGAAACCGAGCTGCTGCGCCAGGCGATCTCCCAGGCCGACCGCTGTCGCCTCAGCCTCGCCCGCGCCGTCGCCCGGATCAGCGGTCAGGTCGATGACACTATCTCGCAGGTGGCGCTGGATCAGCTGTCGGCAGAGCTCTATGCCAGTGTGGCAGTGCTGCTGGAGGCACCCGAGCGATCCCTGAGTCTGCGCCTGCAGCAGCGCAGTCCGGAGCCGCTGCGGATGGTCGCGGGCGCCGCTGCCGAGATCTTCCATTACGCGCTGTGGGCCTCATTGCTACGCTGTCGCGGCGAGCTGGAGGCGGTGCTGCGCTGGGACGGACAGTTCGCCCAGCTGCAGTGCAACAGCGACAGCGACGATCTGAGTCTCACCGAATCTGCGCTGTTGTGGGACCAGCAGCTGCCCGCGGTCGACGACCCGCCATTGACCTACGCGCTGTTCGGTCTGGGACGCAGCGCGCATCGCCACCACGGGCGGGTGCTGGAGCAGCGCGACAGCGACGGTCGCCATCGATTGCTGATTTCGCTTCCGGGACGGCGCGAGGAACCGAGCGGGGATATCACCTCGCCGGGCTTTCGCGGACCGGTGGGACTGATCTGCGGCGATGCCGAATATGCCGAGGAATGGGTCGCGCAGCTGGCGACTCGCGGAATCCCCCTGAGTCTGCACAGCGCCGACCCCGAGAGTCTGCAGGCGCTCTACGAGAATCCGCCCCCGGCACTGCTGTTCGATCTGCAAAGTGCCGCCGGCGCTCCGGCGATGGCCTACAAATTGCGCGCTCGAGGCTACCCCGGAATGCTGCTGGCACTGGGTGAGCTGGGCCACCCGATGACCAACTCGATGGCCGCCACCTGGTCGGCCATGCTCCCGCGGGATTGCTCACTGCGACAGCTGTTGCGGACCCTTTCCGGTCGTAGCGGCGCCTGATCGGATCCTTTGCGGGTTGATCCGGAACTGCGACCGGCAACTGGGATTGATCGCGCAAAACGGCGGAGGATGGAGACGCTGGCCGTTGACCGGAACCTTTGAGTGGCCTGACGGTCCTTAGTAGCATACGAGGGAGCCGCCATGCGCGTTCTGTCCAGCAACCAGGAGTCGATCAGGCCGATGCCCGACCCAAGCCCCAAAGCAGTTCGCTTGACGCTGCTTTGTGTTGGTTGCCCCAGCGAGCTGGAGCCGGCCCGAAATCTGGCCCAGCGGCTGCGCCAACAGGGCGAAGATGCGGTAGTGCTGCTCGCGCCCACCCTGGATGACGTCGACACCGCCGGCGCCGAACTGGCACCTTTGTCGAAGGGCTGGTGGGGCCGCGGACCGGGTGGGCTGTGGTGGCTGCGCCGCCTGATTCGCAGACTGCAGCCCGACCGGGTGGTCGTCGGTGGCTTCACCGCGGCGGCGATTGCCGCAGTGCTGGCCGGCCGCCGCGCCGATACCGCGCTGGCGGTGTTCGAGCCCTTGCCCTTCTCGCAGCGCGCAGCGCTCAACCGCGGACTCGGCGTAGAGGTCTGCCTGCGCAGCTGGCTGCGACGGCATCTACCCTGGCGCTCGCCCAGCTCATTGCTGCTGGCGGGCAGCAAGCGTGCGGCGCATTAAGTCTGGGCCTGCCTGGCCGGGCTGGGCGCAATCTTTTGAGCGCCTGCTTTCTGGCTCAGCTTGTTCCCGTCTCAGCTGACATTCCCGGAGTCCGATGTTCCCCAAATACCGGGAGTTGCTGCGCGGCGAAAACTTCCTGATCCAGACGCCCGACGAGCCGGAATTGCGCAGCTTCCATGCAACTCGCAAGGTCCGCGCGGAGGGCGAACATGCCGCCGAACTGGCCGCCGTGGCGCTGATTCGAACCGATTCCGCCCTGCAGCAGATCACTATCCGCAGCGATCCCCCCGCACCCATGATCTACGCAGAGGAGATTTCCCCGATCGCCTGGTGGTATCGACTGGGCGGTCGCGGCTACAGCTTCTATCCAATGGCCGATGAGGAAGCCGACGGCGACCTCGATTGAGCAGCTACCAGGGCAGCTCCTCGCCATTGGCGTGCCAGAAGCGGCCGCTGTTGGTGATCTCCAGCGCTGCCATCCGCGCGATCAGTCCGCTGGCTGCCTGCGCCGGGTCGATATCGCCGCGGTTGCCGGTCATCTGGGTGCGCACGAATCCGGGATGGAGCAGGGCCACCGCAACACCCTGATCGCGAAGGTCCATGGCCAGCGATCGACCCATCGCGTTGACCGCCGCCTTGCTCATCCGGTAGCCGTAATAGCCACCCGACCCGTTGTCGGCCATCGAGCCCATACGGCTGGTGAGGATCCCGATCCGGCTGCCGACCGCGAGTAGCGGGCATAGCGCCTGAATGGTCATCAGCGGGGCCAGTGCGTTGATCTCGAACTGGCGCCGGATGTTGGCTTCGGCCGCTTCATCCAGGGTCCCAAGCTGCTCCACGCTGAGCACTCCCGCGTTGAACAGCACCCAGTCAGGCGGGGAGTCGCGCAGCTCGCTGACCAGCCGCTGGCGGGACTGCTCCTCACTCAGGTCGATCTGCTCGATCACCCGGGCGGCGGTCTGATCCAGTCCGCCGCGCTCGGATCGGCAAGTCGCCACCACCGTCTCACCGGCGGCGCAGAGCTGTTCCACCACCGCCAAGCCGATACCGCGATTGGCGCCCAGCACCAGTTTCGTTGCCATCACTTCGCCTCCTGTTCAACCTGCTGATCGATCCTGCCGAGGTCCGCGGGATCCGTGCGTGCACCGGCCGCGGACTTGGCTACCATAGCGCAATGACCGCACCGCGCTGGCCAACACTGCTACTGCTTGCATTGGGCTGGCTGGTGCTCAGCGGCCCGGCTGCTGTGCTTGGCGCGGAGCGCGAGTGCCCGGTCTGTGTCCTCGGCGATGCCTATTTCGAAACCGTCGGCGATGCCGAAGCGATCCCGGACAACAACATCACCGCGCTGGCGCAGGACCGGTCCGGATTCATCTGGATCGGCACCCCCAGCGGACTGGTTCGCTACGACGGCTACCGATTCCGCCGGATTGAGCTTCAGCCAGGGCCCGATGGCGAGATCCGCGGCGTTTTCGTACGCGCCCTGTTGGTGGGTCGCGATGGGCAGCTGTGGATGGGCACCGATGCCGACGGGCTGTGGCGATTCGATCCGCA
>JAGRJL010000603.1 GCA_020442775.1 Lysobacterales bacterium
TCATTGTGACGCCCAAGCAAGTGGTCGAGCGCTGGGTCGATTGCTTCAATTGCGCCGACGTGGAAGGTCTGGCAGCGCTATATGCGGCGGACGCGGTGAACCACCAGGTGGTCACTGAACCGTTGCGTGGCCGCGAGGCGATTCGCTCGCTGTTTGAAATCGAGTTCTCCAGAGCGCAGATGACCTGCATTGTGGAGAACCTGTTCGCAGACGGTGACTGGGCGATACTCGAATGGCGTGATCCAAAGGGACTGCGCGGCTGCGGCTTCTTTCAGGTCGTTGATGATCAGATCGTGTTTCAGCGCGGATACTTCGATCAGCTGTCGTTTTTTCGTCAGCAGGGACTGTCGGTTCCCGAGCACTACCTGGCCGGCTAGCTGACCCAGCCTCGCGGCAAAGTCTTCGGAACTGTTCGATTGATGTCATCATTGGCGGTTCATCCTTCCGCCCAGGGCCGGTGTGCGTGCCCGGCCGTTCCGTATCCATCGTTCCGGAGAACCCATGATTCAGCTCACCCGATTCCTTGCCGCCCTTTTGATCACAGGCTCGCTATCCACTTTCGTCATGGCGGCGCCAGCTGACGAGACGCCTGAAGCCAGGGCCCAGCGTATCGCCCAAGCGCTGGAGGTCGATCCCACCAGCGAGGCGCTGCAGCCCGAGCGGACCTGGCTACTCGGCTGGATCTATCAGAATCGCGATTTGCGAATGATCGTTTGCGACATCTTCAAGCCCATACAGGCCGATGACTACCCCTACGCAGGCGTGCTGGTGACCCAAATGATCATTGGCAATGCCGCCTTTCAGCTGCGCAACCCCGATCGCAGGACCGATCATCAGGCCACCCAGCTGGCCGGGGTTGAGAGCGGACTGAAGGCCTATGCGAAGATCATCGATCAGCACCCGGATGCCCGTCTGGCCTATCTCGACGACCTGCTGGCCGCGAAAAGGCTGGGCAATCTGCCGAGCGCGGTTGCAACGTTGATCGATGGAAAATGCAATTTGCCGAAGGAAGAAGACTAGCAACTCGCGGTTGAGATCGAATTGCCCCGCTCCAGACTTGCCTCGGTCCCCGGGGCGGATCCGGGGCGCCAGCTGGGGCGCTCACTGAAACCGTGACTCGTCCCAGTCCAGGGCAACGATGTCCACGTCCTCAAGTTCGTTGAGAACAACGAAAACTCGACCGTCGGCATCCACGTCGATCCCGGCGGTCAGGTCCAGCTGGTCCAGGCGGATCCGCTGCTGCTCGCCATCAAGGGTGTTTTCGCGCACCAGATACAAGGCCTCCGGTTGCTCCGGGTCCTGCTGCACGCGGGCATACCAGCGGCGGTTGATCGCCCAGGAGAAATCCCGCCCGCGACGGTAGTCGCCGAGGGCCCGACTGGCTTGCAGGTCAGGGTCCAGACTCCAGACGCCCATTTGCGATCCGAAACTCGCCGCCATTCCCCCTGCGCCGTCTCGCTGAATCACCAGCGCATCGCTGGCCAGTGCTTTGGCCGGAGTGTTCAGCTGATCACATCCCGCATAATGCCGACCGCTTTGATCGCGGATCAGCCAGTGCTTTCCAGACTCGAGTCTGCTCATGGCGCGCGCCCCGGGACAGGACTCACGCAGGAGCTCCGCGCCGCCGGGGAATGCCAGCTCCACTCGCCAGCTGGAACCATCCCTGGCGCTGAACAGCGCGCCGAGGCTGCTTTCATCGGGATGCCAGTTCAGTGCCAACAGCTGACCCTGACCCAGGCTGGCAAGGCGGTTGACGATTCCGCTGCTCAGTTCAACCACCCAGATCTCGGCGCCTTGACTGCCGCCGGTGGCGAACAACAATCGCTTCCCGCTGGCGGAGAGCTGGGGCAGGCGGTGGGCAGAGCGCGCAGAGGTCACCCGCGCCGGCGGGCTGCCGGAAAAGTCGACGCTGGCCACGTAGGTATCCTCCACTCGGGCCGTCGAGTAGACGAAGCGTCGACCGTCGTAGTCGAGATTGCGCCCGTCCGGCACCGACCCAATGACCCGGACCAGACTGCCCGAGTCAGGGTCCAACTCGACCAGACGCCCGCCGCTTCCGTCGTTGCTCAGCGCATACAGCCGGTTCTGCGGTGACCAGGCGTGCGCCACCCAGCGCTCGCCTTGCGGCGGGAGCAACTCGCGCGAGCTCGCTCCCTGCTGCAGGCGTAGCTGAATCCAGCCACTCTGATAGTCGTGGCGGAAGAAGCTGAGTCTGCTCCCGTCGGCAGACAGTCGCGGGGAAAAATCGGTGTGCAGCGGCGACTGGGCATCGCTGTGGTAAAGCGCCCGTCCCGCCTGCAGATCAAGTACCGTCACCACTCTCGACTGAAAGCTCGGATTGGTGGGCGCGGTGTAGGCCAGCCAGCGACCATCGGCGGTCATGTCGATCAGTCGGCCAGGACCGGCGACCTCGCACTCGGCGATCTCCCGCTGGAGTTGGCCCGCGCCGTCGGACAGCATGACCTGACAGCGATCTTGCTGTTGGCGGACGAACGCCAGCTGGCGCCGATCGGCGCTTGGCACCGGACTGAATTCGGAGCCCTGCGGGCTGGTGATGATTCGCGGACGCGCCTGACCCGGCTCGCGGAAAGCAATGTCGAAGTCACCTCCCACCTGCTGTTGAACGGCGTAGACGATGGCGCCGGCAGTCCCGTAGGCTCGTGGCATGGTCTCGATGACTGCGTCGTCGGCGATCAGCGTCGGACGCAGCATGGATTCGCTCGGTCGCTCGGCGCTTGGCCACAGCCAACCCAGCAGCGCAGTCATCGCCAGCCCGATGGTGATCGCGAGCAAGGCCCAGATCCGCCGCATTGGCAGCAGTCGGTAGGGGGTGGCTTCCGGCTCCTGCCTGCGGGGCCCATCGGCGAGCGTGTTGATCGGCACGGAGCCGGCCTGATTCAGCGCAACGGGCTCGACCAGCAGCTGAAATCCGACCTTGCTGACCGTGCGGATATAGCGCGGCGCGCGGGCTTCATCGCCCAGCTTGCGACGTAGCTCGGCGACCACCTGGGCAATGGTTTCCGGGCTCCCCCGGCCCTGTCCCCAAAGCTGGTCCAGGAGAGTCTCACGCGCGGCCGCATGCGGGTAGGCCAGGCAAAGCTGCAGCAACAGGGCATTGGCTTTGGGGGTCAATTGCTGCGCGCAGTCGCCGACTTCCAGGGTGCTTTCACGTGGACGAAAGATCACTCCCGGAAATCCGATCCAGCCACATTCCTCCAGTGAACCCGGCCCAAATCGGTCGAGACTCATCGCCACTGCCCGCGGGTTGCTCGAACTGGGATCGCTGATACCGCCGTGCCGGTCACGCCTATCTCGGTCTCCGCTTGAGCCCCCAGTCTGACCCAAAAGCCGCTGTTTGGGGGGCTAGCGGTTGCGCAATGCGGC
>JAGRJL010000604.1 GCA_020442775.1 Lysobacterales bacterium
GTCCTGATCTTTCTGATCGCCGCGGCGCTTGCGCTGTTTCATCCGAAGCTGTCGGCAACTCCGACCTGGCGCGCGACGGTGACGCCGCTGGCATCGATCATTGGCAGCGGCTTTCTGGTGCTGGCGCCGCTGCTGGTCCGCGAATTCGGCGTCGGCGCGGTACTGGTGATGGCAGCACTTTGCACGGTCGCCTATCTGGTCGGGATGGCGATCCGCTACAACATTCGCCAGTTCGATGGTGCCGCCCGCGCGCCTGGCCTGCTCGAGCGCCGCATCGAACGCGCTTCCGACTGGGCGCTCGCCTTCGCCTATGTGGTGTCGGTCTGCTACTACCTGAACCTGCTTGGCGCTTTCGCGATGAGCATGACCCCGGTCAACGATGCCTTTCACGCCAAGCTGATGACCACGGCGGTGCTGGCCTTCATCGCGGTGCTTGGCTGGTACCGCGGGCTGCACGGTCTGGAAAAGGCCGAAACGGTGACCGTCGGGATCAAGCTGGCGGTGATCGCCGGCTTGCTGGCAGGCATGGGTTACTACACCGGCCTCAAGGCCCACGCCGGCGAGTTGCAGCTGCATGATGGCCATTTCAACTGGGACACGGTGCGGCTCGCCTTCGGCCTGCTGATCACCGTGCAGGGTTTCGAGACTTCCCGCTACCTCGGCGAGGCCTATGATGCGGATACCCGGATTCGCACCATGCGCTATGCGCAGTGGATCGCCAGCGCGATCTACATCGTCTACATCGCGCTTGCCGGGTTGTCCTTTCCGGCCGAGGACGTGGGTCTGCGTGAGACCGCGGTGATCGGGATGACCGCGCAGATCTCGCCGATCCTGCCGATTCTGCTGGTGGCGGCAGCGCTGGCCGCGCAATTCAGTGCCGCGGTGGCCGACACCAACGGCTGTGGTGGACTGGCTGAGGAAATGAGCGACGGTAGGCTGCGCTCCCGGGTGGCCTACGTGGGTCTGGCACTGCTCGCGCTGATGCTGACCTGGAGCGCGGACATTTACCAGATCATCAGCTACGCATCGCGGGCCTTTGCGATCTACTACGCCCTGCAGTGCGGACTGGCCGCGCTGCTCAGTCACCGTCAGGGGGATTCGCCCGTGCGCACCGGCGGATTCGCGGGGCTGACCTCTCTGCTGATACTCGCCGCCGCGCTGGGAATCCCCGCGGAGTAGGGCGGCGCAGCCAGGATCTGGCGCTGGTTTCTGCCTAACCAGCGCTCCAGCAGCTGAAACTCGACGCCGCGGTCCAGCCCGCGTTGACTCAGATCCTCCCGGGCGGCGCTGAGCAGATTCAGATCGGCCGTGCTTGCCCGTGCCTGCGACTCACACCATTGGCGGGCAGCGCGGAGAAACTCACGGTAAGGGGCGTTGTCCGCAAACGCCGGATTCTGCGCCTGGCGATAGGCCTCTGCGGCGCGGCCCCATTGGTGCTGGTCAGCTGCCGCCCGAGACAGATGCAGCCAGAAATAGAAGCTGGGTTCGTAGTTCGGATTGTCGTGCAGCGCCTGCAACTGGTTGAGCGCGGCGGCAGCATCACCTCGCCGACGGGCCAGCTCGGCCAGCCCCAGGTCGGTAGCCAACACAAAGCTGTGGCCGGCGCCGTAGTCACGCAGGAAGCGCGCGCGGACCTCGCGCATCAGCGCCTCGCCCTGATCCCACTGATCCATGCCGATCAGCGATTGGGCTATCCCGTTGCGCACCAACGTGGCTCTGATCGAGTCACCCTCGCCGCGTCGCAGCAGAATGGTTTCTGCCTGTTTGAAAGCACTCAGCGCTTCCGGCCACTGCTCCAGGTTTTCGTAGGCGCGGCCGATGTTGTTGTAGTTGGCTGCCAGGGCGGTCGCGCTGGACCCGAGCAGCGCGATCCGTTCGTTCAGCACCCGCTGGTGTTCGGCCAGCGCACCGAGCAGATCGCCACGATCGCCCAGCACGTTGGCCAGCAGGTTGCGCGCGCGCAGGGTCAGCGCCTGCCGATGAGCCGGTTCCATCTCCGCTTTATCGGCGATCGCCAGGGCCTCGCGAATGCTCGCCTCGGCACGGTCAAGCTGCTTCTGATGACGATAGAGTATGGCCAGCGTTTCCAGCGGCTCGATCAGTCGCTGCGGCGGGAGTTCGGCGATCGCGCGCAGGCGAGCCAATCCACGCTCGGCAAGCGCGACGCCAGCCTGGTGATCGCCGAAGTCATACAGCCCGCGGCCGATCGCGAGCTGCATTTCGGCGCGCGCCTCGGGGAAGTCCTGCAACTGGGAATCGACCCGCGCGGCCATCCCGCGATACACGCCCAGAAGCGAGCTCTCCCCCTCGCGCTGCATCGGCGCCGAGGCGCGGACGCCCTGGACCAGGAAATCTTTCACCGCCACCGCATGCTGGCGCTGCCTTTCGGCCTGCTGATACTGCAGCTCGGTCTCGGCGCGCGCCGCGCTGACCCGGTGCAGCGCATGGAGACTGATCCCCAAAGCGACCAGCAGGCAACCCATGGCCGCGGCAACCATCCGCTGTCGGCGGCGGCGCTCGGGCTTGGCGGCCCAGCGCTGCATCCGGCTCAGCGCCTGGGCTGCGCTGGGACGGCGATCGGCGCTGGGGTGCAGCAGATCGTCGACCAGGCTGACCAGTTCGCGGGGCACTCCGTGCAGCGACTGGCCGGCCCGTCCTGGAGTACGGACCCGATGGGCAGCGCGTATCTCGTCCAGGGTCTCTCCTTCCACCGGATAGCGACCGCTGAGCAGGTGAAAGACCAGCACCCCGGTGGAGTACAGATCGATCGCCTGGGTACGTACACCCTGGCTGAACAGCTCGGGCGCCATGCAGCGCGGACTGCCTTGAATCAGGTTCAGGGTGCGGTCGTCGGAGAGGCTGTCGCTGCCGGCGCCAAAATCCATCAGCACCGCTCGACCTTCGGGCTCGATCATCAGGTTGGAGGCCTTGATGTCACCGTGGATCAGGCCGGCTGCGTGGATTGCGCACAGGCCCTGCAAAACGTCGGTGATGACGGCGCGGACCTGCTCGATGGACAGCGGCGAATGGCGAATGCGCTCCGCCAGGGTTTGGCCGCTGAGCAGATCTGCCCACAGACCAACCCGGTTGTCGTGGACCCCGGCCCCGTGGACCGCGAGCACGTTCGGGTGGCGCACTCGGGCCAGCCGTCTGGCTTCGGCAATGAAGGCGCGGGTGCTGGCCAGACCGCTGTCGCTGTCGCGGCGCAGCTTCAGCGCCACGTCGCGGTCCAGCAGTTGGTCGTAGGCGCGATAGACCCGGCCAAAGCTGCCTTCGCCGATCAGCTCGATGGCTTGCAAATGGCCCCACTGAAAGCGCGACTGCACGCCGCTGGGGTTTGCGCTGGCTGGCGTTCCCTGGCGGAAGGCCTGGGTGATCTGCGAAAGTTGCCTGAGTTTGAGCATCGCCTCGGCGGCCGGCGCCGGTTGATCGGCCATCTGGTCCCAGTCGATCTCCGCGCCATCGCTGAGGCGCTCGATCCACTCGCGGAGAGGCGGTTCGCGACTCAAAGCCGTTCGGCCAGCTTCTCCAGTCCGCGGCAGACGGTCATCCGCGCTGCGTTGGCGGTGGAGATGTTCATTGCGCTGGCAATCTCGGGATAGCTGAAGCCGAACTCCACCCGCAGCATCACTGCCTCGCGCTGGGCCTCGGTCAGCTCGGTCAGCGCTTCCTCATAGCGCGCCATCAACTGCTCACCAGCGATCGCCTCGACCAGCGAAAGCTGTTCGCTGGGGAGGTTCAGATCCTCGCTGCTCTCGCGTTGCGGCATCCGGCTGACCCGGCGTACCTCGGCGCGAATGTTGTTGAGCAGGATCCGGCGCAGATAGGCCAGGAAGGCCCCCTCGTGACGCGGATTGAAATCATCGATCCGATTGAGCGCACGAATCAGGGTCACCTGCACCATGTCGTCGGTCTCGGCCAGATCCCGCGCCTGTGGCGGCAGCCGACCCCGGGCCCACTTGCGCAGGATCGGCAGGTATAGCGCGCACAGCCGGGTACGCGCCGCGTCGTCGCCCTCGCGCACCAGCGCCAGCAGGGTGGCGGTGGACTCCAGGCTGACATCCGCTGGCGGATCGAGCTCGGTCGGGTCGGCAGGTCGATCGCCGTCGATGCCTGCTGTACGGGTGCCGGGAGCGGAAGGATGGATCGCGAGAGCGCTCAACATGCTTGGTTCCGGGTTCATGGGGGCAATGATTACCACGCTGGAAAGTTCAGTTACGGGCCAACTTTTCTGCACTCGCCAGGGGCGCCGGCGAGGCAGGCACAAGCTCCCGCATTGACCAATGTCGGCGGGCGACAAAACCACACTGGCGGCCGAATTCAGCCCGCAAAGAGACCGATTTCGTGCGCTATTTCCGGGCCGATGCATTGGCAGGCTCAGTCGATTGCGATGAAGAGCCCCGAACATGGATCAATTTTCCCTACTTCGTCATGCCTGCACCGTGCTGCTGTTGCTGCTGTCGCCAATGGTCGCGGCGAACACGGACAAGGTGGCGCAGCCACTGGACCTGATCAACGCGCCACTGAGCGTTCCGCTGATTGCCAATCAGGGTCAGGTGGACCCACAGGTGGCCTACTACGCCGACACTTTCGGCGGCCGGATCTTCGTTACCCGGGAGGGTGAACTGGTTTATGCGCTGAGCAGCGGTAGCGACCGACCGGTGCTGGCGCTGCGAGAGCGTTTCGTTGGCGCAGCACAGCCCAAGCTGCGTCCTGGAGCCGCGGCCAGGGCGAAGATCAGTCGTTTTTCCGGTCACTATCGGGCAGAAGCCGCTGCGCCGCTGCAGGCTTTCCAGAACGTGGAGCTGAACCGGCTGTATCCCGGCATTAGCCTGCAGCTGGCTGCACGCGGGCGCAGTCTGGAGAAGCTGTTCCTGCTGGCGCCCAATGCCGACCCCGAACAGATCAG
>JAGRJL010000605.1 GCA_020442775.1 Lysobacterales bacterium
AAGATCGTCTGGGCAGCCTCAGCGGCAGCGTGTTGGAGCAGCTCAACCAGCAAGGCTATCTGTCGGCGATCTATATGGCGGTGGCTTCGCTGTCGCAGTTTCGGGAACTGATTGATCGGGTCAACCAGACGCAATGCTGACAATCGCCCACCAGGTGCGCGAGATCCAGGCCGGCTCGGCAGAAGCGCTTAGCGACCAACTGCTCAGCGGCGACAGGCCGGTGATCGTTCGCGATCTCGCCGCCCAGTGGCCGGCAGTGCAAGCGGCCAGGCAGTCATCGTCCGCAGCGATCGATTACCTGCGCCGTCTTTATCGCGGCGAACCGGTGGTAGTGCTCTACGGTGAGCCCGAGGCCCAGGGTCGGTTTTTCTACAATCGCGATCTTTCCGGCTTCAACTTCGAACCGCACCGCAACCGCCTGGACACGGTGCTTGATCAGATCGTGCAGGCGGCCAGTCATCCGCGGCCACCGGGGATCTATGTGGGTTCCACCGCAGTGGACGAGTGCCTGCCCGGATTTCGCCAGCACAACGACATTCCTCTGGGCGAGCGCCAGGCGCTGGCCAGCATCTGGATCGGCAATCGCACCCGGATCGCGGCACATCACGACCTGCCTGACAATCTGGCCTGCGTGGTGGCCGGCCGGCGGCGCTTTACCCTGTTCCCGCCGACCGAGCTGGCCAATCTGTACATCGGGCCGCTGGACTTCACTCCAGCCGGACAGGCGATCAGTCTGGTCGACTTCGCCGCGCCCGACTTCGAGCGCTTTCCCCGTTTCGCCGATGCGCTCAAGCAGGCGCAGGTGGCCGAGCTCAACCCGGGCGACGCGCTGTTCATTCCCAGCATGTGGTGGCATCACGTGGAGTCACTGGATCCCTTCAACGTGCTGCTCAATTACTGGTGGCGGCAAAGTCCGGCCTATATGGACACCCCGATGACCGCGATGATGCTCGCGGTGATGAGCATCCGCGATCTGCCCCCGGCCCAGCGCGATGCCTGGCGAAACATGTTCGACCACTACGTGTTTGGCTTCGATGAAAACCGAGTGGCGCACATTCCGTTGCAAGCGCGCCGAGCGCTCAATCCCTTTGATGCCGCCAGCGCGCGCGGCCTGCGCGCAGAACTACTGAAACGACTGAATCGATGAGGGAAAGATGAGGGATCAGCAGCCGATCAAGCGGATCGTGATTGCCGGCGGCGGGACTGCCGGCTGGATGGCCGCTGCGGCCCTGTCCAAGACGCTCGGAAAGGCGCTCGATATCCGCCTGATTGAATCGGAGGAGATCTCCACCGTCGGCGTCGGTGAGGCCACCATCCCGTCGCTGGTGACGTTCCACCGCCTGCTCGACATCAATGAGCAGGCATTCATGGCCGCGACCCAGTCCACCTTCAAGCTGGGGATCCAGTTCGAGAACTGGCGCGATCTGGGTCAGGACTATATCCATTCCTTCGGTCTGACCGGCACCGACCACTGGACCGCCGGCTTCCAGCATTTCTGGCTGAAGGGCCGCGAGCGCGCGCTGGCCAGCGACTATGGCGACTATTGCCTGGAGTTGAAAGCCGCCCAGCAGAGCCGTTTCGCCCATCTGCCGCGCGGCGGGATGAACTACGCCTTTCACATGGACGCCGGGCGCTATGCGCGATATCTGCGCCAGTTCAGCGAGGGCTACGGGATCACCCGCATCGAAGGCAAGATCGTCGAAGTCCAGGCCGACCCCGAGCAGCAGCGGATCAAGGCGCTGAAGATGGAGTCGGGTGAGCTGATCGAAGGCGATCTGTTTATCGACTGCACCGGCTTTCGCGGTCTGCTGATCGGCAAGACCCTGGGGGTGGAGTACCAAGACTGGTCCGAATGGTTGCTGTGCGACAGCGCGGTGCCGCTGCAGACCCGCTCCACCGGTCCCGCGCTGCCCTATACCCGCTCGATTGCGCATCAGGCCGGCTGGCAATGGCGGATTCCGCTGCAGCATCGGGTGGGCAATGGGCTGGTCTACAGCAGCCGCTACATGAGCGACGATGTCGCGCTGCGGGTGTTGCAGGGCAATATCGACGGCGAGGTGCTCACCGAGCCCCGAGTCCTGCGCTTCCGTCCCGGTCAGCGCAAGCAGACTTGGGTCGGCAACTGCGTCGCCATCGGTCTGTCCAGCGGATTCCTCGAGCCGCTGGAATCGACCAGCATCCACCTGATTCAGCGCGGCATCGTGCGGCTGATGCAGATGTTCCCCAGTCAGGGGATCAGCCAGAGCGACGTCGAGGAATACAACCGTCAGGCCAATGACGAGATCGAGCACATCCGCGATTTCATCGTGCTCCACTACTGCGTCACCAATCGCCAGGACACCCCGTTTTGGCGCTACTGCCGCGAAATGGCCATTCCGCCCTCGCTGCGCCACCGGATCGAGCTGTTCCGCGAGACCGGGCGGGTATTCCGGGTACCCAACGAGCTGTTCGCCGAGAACTCCTGGATACAGGTCATGCTTGGCCAGGGCATCACCCCTCACCAGCACCATCCGGTTGCCGATCTGATGGGTGACGCCGAGCTGTCGGCCTTTCTCAACAACATCCGCCAGAAGGTCGAACACACGGTCCGGCAGCTGCCCGAGCACCAGGGCTATGTGGAGCGCTATTGCCCCGGAGTGGATTGAGCGGTAGATCAAATCCGGGCCGGCTACATTGTGGATCGGGAGCGGGTGACGGATTTGGGCATTTTTTGGTAGGAGCGAGCTTGCTCGCGATGGTGCAGTGGCGCGGCGGGGTACTAGATCTGATCGCGTGCGAGCACGCTCCCACGCGGCGTGGCGCTTGATTGGTCGTTGGCGGCGCATCGGTCTGGCGGGGATTGCTTGGTAGGAGCGAGCTTGCTCGTGATGGATCGTTCGCTTCACGGGGAGATCTGCTCGCGTGCGAGCAAGCTCTTGCATGCCCGGCATGCCGACTAGGCCCGTCGCACGACCGGCGCTCGGTGCAAACGGGCTCTGTGATTCCAAGGCAAGCGGACCGGCACAGATGCCGGTCGATTGTGGCGCCGCCGCCGGCGCAGCGATGCCGAACCGGTCCGACTAACCGACCAGTAGCCAGGCCCCCATCGCCAATGCCGCCGGCACCGTCTGCACGAACAGGATCCGAACCTTCGCGGTGACCGCGCCCCAGATTCCGGCGACAGCAACGCAGCCCAGACCGAACCACACGAAGGCGCGGGCGATTGCCGGGTCCGGGTGCAGCAGTCCCAGCGCCAGTGCCGCCGCGAGGAAGCCGTTGTAGCAGCCCTGATTGGACATCAGCGGTGCATACATGTCGGCGCTGTCACGGGGGAAGCCGAAGACCTTCATGCCGCGAGTGCGGAACAGCACCGTTTCCAGCAGAAAGATGTAGATGTGGATCAGTAGCACCAGACCGGTGAGGATTTGCGCAGCGAGCAGCATGAGGATTCTCGAGTGTGCCGGAGGAGGCTGCAATGTACATAATCTAATTATGTTATGCAAATGATTTGGCTTCGATTAGACTGTGCCGATGCACACTCCTGGATTAACCGAGCCGACCTGCCGGTCGTTTGCGATGAGTCACACGCTGCCGGCGACATCGGGGTCTTTGTGGAATACGCGGTCGGTGAAGATCCACTCGTCGAAAGCCAGCCCGGCGGAGGACGAGATGAGATCCTGCCCCGCGCAAGAACGCAGGCTTTGGCCATGGCGATAAGTGCGCCCGCGCAACCGATCAGTAAAGACCCCAAGCCCCGCCGCGACCGCCGCCGCGAGAACGCCGACGCGACCCGCGCGGCGCTGTGTGCGGCCGGGCGCAAGCTGTTCGGTTCCCGCGGCTACGAGGCGACTTCGGTCGGTGAGTTGTGCGCCGAGGCCGGAGTCACCACCGGCGCGCTCTACCATCACTACCGCGACAAGAGGGGTTTGTTTGCCGCCGTCGCCGAGCAGTTGGACGCCGGCCTGGTCCGGCTGGCGCAATCGGCGAGGGCCAAGTCGATGGCCGTAGACCCCGACCCCTGGGCCGCCTTTCTGGCCAGCGTCGACGCCTTCCTGCGCGCCGGGCAGGATCCCGGCGGTCGCCGCATCGGGCTGACCGACGCCCCCGCGGTGCTGGGCAGCCAGCACTGGCTGGAGATTCGCGAGCGCCACGGACTGGGCGCAATGATCGCCACCGTGACCGCACTGCAGCGGGCCCGGGTGCTGATCGCGGGAGATCCTGACCGGCTCGCCAGAATGATTTTGGGCGTGCTCTATGGCGCGGTGGAGGCATTGCCTTTGGCACAAGGCGAGGGTGCCGAGTCAGCAATAGCGGAAGTCCGTGGCACCACTCATCGCTTGTTGGCGGGCCTCAGGCGGGAAATCCAGATCTAGAACCTGCGTGTGTCCCTTTGACGGGTCCGTGTCCCGCTGACGGGTCCTGCGTGCGTGAGGACGGACGGCGACATTGGTCGTGGTCGGATGGCATCCTGATGAGACTCTCCGCCATGCCTCGGGGAACAGGCACGCCGGTTGCTTGTCACAACTACCGATGGTCACTGGGCCGTGAACTTGGCTGCTGACTGATGGGCATCGCGCAGTTCTGGATCAATCCGCTTGCACTGGTGTTGTCGTTGATGCCGGACCTTGCGGTGAGGAACGACCTGCGGGACCTGTTCGTGAACACGTCCAGCGACATTCTGATCGAGCGCTATCTGGGTCGCGCACCGATGGGCTCCTTCGTTTGCCTGAGCATCAACGGGTCTGCGCCCGCTGCAGCACGGCTCACGCACTATCGCTCATTAGGCAGCAGGGAAGTGGGTGGACCCGAGGATTGCTCTTGCAATTACGGGCAAGCAGAGGTGGTCTGCCTGAGGCGAGGCACCGATCAGCCGGCATGCACGATCCTGGTGATCGATTTGAGTTACCGGAGGCCACCGCTGGCGTCCTGCTCAGCTGCGGTTGGCCCCGAGGGGGCGGTGAGATCGCCCAGTTCGGAAGGCGACCGGACGGATGGCGCTATCAGGGAGCGAGAGGCATCATTATTCTGTGAGAGAGCAGCATTGACGAACTCAGAAGTGGACACAAGCCTCGAAGTGCTCTACCAGGCATTCGCCAGGTATCCGCTTGGCGAACAGATCAATGCCTGCCCCTGTTGCGTGGACGATCAGGCGCGCCGACTGCTGCATACGAACCCACTACGGGAACTATCAGACGCGGACCTGAGCGTCTACCTCGCCAAAGCGATGACCACTTTCGGCACGGTGACCGATTTCAAGCACTTGCTGCCGCGTCTGCTCGAGCTTTATCTCTCCGATGAGTTCGGCTGTGGTCATGAGTTTGATTTGCTGCTGGCGAAACTGGCCTGCGCGGAATGGACGCGGTGGCCTCAGCATGAGCAGCAAGCCGTGATCGACCGCATGGTTGACTGGCTTGCCGGAACGGACATTGCGCGTATCGATTCGCTCGACGCCGAGATGGAGCTGGCCGAGCTGCGCGCCAGCTTCGCTCTCCATCCCGAGTGGCGCGGGGCGTTGCCGCGATCGGCGGCGACCAATTGGCTGGCACGGGTTTTCCCGGACGCGGATGGTGAGCGGGTTCCTGACGGTAGTGCGCGCAATGACGCCAAGCGAAGCTGACCGCGCCCGCGGCGCACTGGTCGGGCTGGCGGTCGGCGATGCGGTTGGCACCACCGTCGAGTTTCGGCCGCGCGACAGCTTCGAGCCGCTCACCGATATGGTCGGCGGCGGACCGTTTGCGCTGCGGCCTGGCGAGTGGACCGACGACACCTCGATGGCGCTGTGTCTGGGCGCCAGTCTGCTGCACCGTGGGCAGTTCGATCCGCGCGATCAGATGAACCGCTACTGCAACTGGCAGGCGCATGGCTACATGAGCAGTAACGGGCGCTGTTTCGATATCGGGAACACCGTCGCCGCGGCGCTGCAGCGCTACCGCGAGATCGGCGAGCCGTTCGCGGGCGCGACTGATCCGCAGACAGCGGGCAACGGCTCGCTAATGCGGCTGGCGCCGGTGGTCCTGTTCTACTTTCCTGATGTCCGGCAAATCGATCACTACGCCGGCGAAAGTTCGCGCACCACGCATGGGGCAGCGGAAGCGGTTGAGGCCTGCCGAATCTTCACGGCGATCCTGACTGGCGCGCTGAGCGCGAAGGGTAAATCCGAACTACTCCGCGTCGATCCGCCAGAAAGGGCATCGCCACCGCTGCGGGCGATTGCGGCTGCCGAATATCTGGACAAGTCGCCAGCGCAGATTCGGGGTTTGGGCTACGCGGTCGCCTCGCTGGAAGCTGCCCTGTGGTGTTTCGCCCAGAGCGAGGACTTCGCGCAGGCGATCCTGCTCGCGGCCAATCTGGGCGAGGACGCCGACACCACGGCCGCGATCTGCGGTCAGCTCGCCGGCGCCCACTACGGCTATTCGGGCATTCCCGAAGCCTGGCGGTCAAAGCTGGTGATGCATGATGAACTGGCTGCGATGGCTGACGGACTGTTCAACGCCATTCCGGGTTCGATCGGCTAAGGCTCCCGACTAGAGCGCTATCGGGGCCGGTCAGATTTCCCGGTGATGATGGTGGTGATCGCCGTCGTCCGGTTCGCGCGGCCCGGTTGAGGTCCACGGCAGGCTGCTGGTCGAGCGCTCGATCAGCCGGCGGACCTTGGGCAATCCCTCGCCCCGATGCAGCGCGCGCAGCCGCTCGAAGA
>JAGRJL010000606.1 GCA_020442775.1 Lysobacterales bacterium
CGATTGAGGGCATCGACCATCCGAAGGTGCTCAGCTACGTCGATGTGCTGGCCGGCAATGCCGAAGTTGGCCGCCGCGTGGCGCTGATCGGTGCTGGTGGGATCGGCTTCGACATCGCTGAATATCTGGTCCAGGAACAGCCCTCGCCCACGGTCAATCCGCCCGAGTGGCTGGCCGAATGGGGCATCGATCCGGAACTGCAGGCGCGTTCAGGCATCGAGGGGGTCAAGCCCGCACCGACACCGCCGGAACGTGAGGTCTGGCTGCTGCAGCGCTCGGAAGGAAAGCCCGGAAAACGTCTGAACAAGACCAGTGGCTGGGTCCATCGTGCCACCCTGGCGGCCAAGCGAGTCAAGATGCAGGGCGGCGTGGAATATCAGCGCATTGATGACAACGGGCTCCACGTGCTGATCGACGGGCGTCCGCAGACGCTGGCGGTCGATCATGTGGTGATCTGCGCGGGGCAAACGCCAAACCGCGAACTGGCTGATGCGCTGGCCGAATGCGCCCTGCCGGTCCACGTCATCGGCGGCGCCGATGTCGCAGCCGAACTGGATGCCAAGCGCGCGATTGACCAGGCGACTCGGCTGGCGGCGACGCTGTAGCAACGCAGCAAGCGCGGACACTGCTAATCTGAGGCCATTCGCGTTGCTGGGAACATCGATGAGCGAGGAAGTGGAAAGCGAGCTGCCCGAAGACCTCCGTCTGAATGAGATTGAGGCAAGGATTCTTGGCGTGCTGGTGGAGAAGGAAGCCACCACCCCTGACACCTACCCGCTGACCATCAATTCCCTGGTCAGCGGCTGTAATCAGAAGACCAATCGCGAGCCGGTGATGAATCTGGAAAGCGGCGAGATCGGCCACGCCCTGCGGCGAATGGCCGAACGCGGCCTGGTCCGCCAGGTTTACGGCGCCCGGGTCGAACGCTGGGAACACCGGATGGACGATGCCTACCATCTGACCAGCCGCAAGCGCGGCCTGCTGGCGGTGATGATGCTGCGCGGACCGCAAACCCTGAACGAACTGCTGATCCGCTGCGAGCGGATTGCCGCGCTACCGGGGCTGGAGCATGTCAAGGACGAGCTGGATCGCTTGATCGAGCGCCAGCCGCCGCTGGTAGTGGATCTGGGACGCGCGCCGGGACAGCGGGAAGATCGCTACATGCACCTGCTGAGCGGCCCGGTTGAGCTGGCGGACTACGCGCAAAGCGTAGCTGGCGCGGGAGAATCACGCAGCGGCGGATTGAGCGCTCGAGTGGAGGCGCTGGAGCAAACCGTGGCTACGCTGGAGGCCAGACTCGCGGCGCTGGAGAATCGCTAGAGAATTCTGCCGATTGCGCCAGGCGCGTTGGCGGCGGCCGCTCAACTGCGCCTCAGGTGCTCCGTCACCTGCTCCACCAGCGTGGGCACCACCCACTCCGGCATGTAGTGACCCAATCCCGGAATCCGGTGCGCAGTGGCCTCCGGCAACAGCCGCTGCATGTGTTCCATCGCGGCAATCCGTACCAGCGGATCATCCTCGCCGTGGATCAGCGTGGTCGGGCAGTTGATTTGCGCAACTTCCGCGCTGCGATCGGGATCGGCCAGCACCGCGAGCAGCTGTCTGGCGGTCCCCGTCGGGCGGTAGGCCCGCTGCAGCGCAGCCTTCAGCCGCACCCGCATTGCCGCCTTCTCCGCCTCGTCGGTCAGGCAGCCGATCACTTCGAACAAGCCGGCGAAGTGCTCGATCTGTACCTCCACCGGCGCGGACTTGGGTGGACGTGAAAGAAACTTCGGCAGCACGCTCAGTTTCGACCAGGGCGCGGCGCGCGGCCCGGCGCTGGACATGAAGGAAACCAGCGAGCGCACTCGTGCGGGCGCGCGAAAGGCAATCTTCTGCGCCACCATGCCGCCCAGACTCACCCCCATCAGATCAAAGCGCTCCAGTTCCAGCGCATCGGCCAGCGCCAGCGTATCAAGCGCCATGTCATCGAGGGTAAAGGCCGCTCGCACCGGGCGGTGGGTCAGATAGCGGAGCATCGAGTGGCCCATCGAATCGGTGGGTGCGAGCGGACCGCAGCCGGACAAGCCGATGTCACGGTTGTCGAACACGATGGGCTGATAGCCGGCGGCCACCAGACCCTCGATCAGGGCCGCGGGCCAGGCCACCAGCTGCATGCCCAGACCCATCACCATAATCAGCGGCCGCGCCGCCGGATCGCCATGGCGTTCGTATTCCAGATGCAGCCCGCGCTGGGGCAGTTCGACACGCATTGCTAGCCCGGATTATTCATGAAAGTTCGTCGCGAGGGTTTCGCAGGTG
>JAGRJL010000045.1 GCA_020442775.1 Lysobacterales bacterium
GCCGCCGCCTGGCCGACGTTGCTGGATCAGCTCAAGGAGCTCGATCGTAGCGACGCCGCTGCGGCCAACCGGTTGCGTCAGCGGCTGCGTCGGCTGCGTCCAGATGCGCCCGAGCTGGCAGCGCCGAAGGCCCCGGTGGTCGCGAGCGGCAACGCCGACCCGCCGCCGGCCGAAACCGCAGGACAGCCCTCGGCGCTTTCCGCCGAGGAGGTCGCGGCGCTGGTCAAGCAGCAGCTGGATCTGGCCCGCGCCGCCGAACGGCAGCGACAATGGTACGGCGAAAACGGCGCCCTGCAGGCCTATCAGGCGGCGCTGGCGCTGAGTCCGGAAAGCGATTCGGCGCGTGACGGTCTGCTGCGTTTGATCGACCGCATTCTGATCGATGCGCGCGAGGCACTGCAGCGCCGTCAGCAGCCCGAGCCCGCACGCGAGGCGGTGGAAGCGCTGGCGAGCATCGAATTGGCCAAGGCCGCACGGGCCGAACTGGTGCGCTTGCTGGATCTGGCCGAACGCCGCGGTGCCGGCGCCAATCGGGTGCAGCAGATCAATGCGGCGCTTGCGGCCGCCGATCAGCTGCTGCGCAAGGGCAAGCCCAGCGATCAGGCGCTGCAGGATATTGCCACCCAGTTGGCCCAGGCAGCGACCCTGGACCGACGCGACCCCCGACTGCGCGAGACCATCGACAAGGTCGCCGCGCTGCTGCTGGTGCGCGCCGGTGAAAAGCTCGAGGCCAACGACGCCGCCGGTGCCGAAGCGCTGCTCAAGGCGGCCGGCTCTCTGACCCCGGACAGCGCGCAGCTGGAGGATCTGCGGATTCGAGTGGATCGGGCCGGGACGACCGGCGGCTAACTTTCCCGGACTGATGTCCATCAATCGCTACCGGGTGTCGTTCGCGTTGTCGTTGCGGCCGCGCAGGCGGCGCTGTTCGCCCGTTTTTCGCGACCGCCGCCAAACTGACGTTCGCTCAACGCCTTCTAAACAATTCGCCCTCTAGCGTGATTCGGCACTGAACGCCGATCGCGGCGCCAGCGCCGCACCGCTGGAGATTCCGATGACCGCTATTCGCTCGCTGATTGCTTTCCTGCTGCTTGCACCCGCAACACTCTGGGCCGCAACCATCGACGTTGCCCCTGGGGAAGTGGCCGTAGCCGCCAACGGTCAGTGCTCGCTGATCGAAGCGATTCACAATGCCAACGCCGATGCCCAGGTGGATAACGGCGACTGCATCGCAGGTAGCGGTGCCGATACGGTGCTGCTGCCCGCCGATGGACTTATGGACTTCGTACTTCAGCAGCCCGATGCGGTGAATGCCGACAACGGCCTGCCGCTGATCAGCTCCGCCATCACCATTGACGCTCCCACTCCTGGCGTCATCCGCCGATTCACCGCCGCCTGCAATCGCAACGGCACGGTGGATCCCGGCGAGTTTCGGCTGATCGAGGTAGCCAGCGGCGAGTCACTGACGCTGCGCAATCTGTCGTTGCGCAACGGCTGCGCCGACGGCAGCGGTCCGCGCAATGACGGTGGTGCGGTACGGGTCAACAGCGGCGCAACGTTCATGGCCCTTCGCGTGGATTTCGCCAGCAATCGCGCGCGGGACAAGAGCGGCGCGGTCGATGTGGATTCGGGCGCGACGGTGACCATTACCGCGAGCAAGTTTCAAAACAATCAGGCCGACGGCGGGGCCGGCGCCATCGGCAACGGCGGTTCCACCGTCTCCATCGATTCCTCGACCTTTTCCAACAACAGCGCTGGCGGCGAGGGCGGCGGTGCTATCGGCAATTTCGGGACACTGCATCTGCGCAATAGCACGGTGTCCGGCAATGACACTACCGGCAACGGCGGCGCCATCGGCAATGGCAGCGGCGGCACATCGGTGATCGAGTTCAGCACCCTGGTCGACAACAGCGCCAGTGGCGCGCTGGGCGGAGGTGGCATCGGCAATGCCGGCACGCTGCAGATCAAGAATTCGATCGTTGCCGACAACGGCGCCGATGACTGTGTCAATCTGGGTACCTTCGAGGCCTTTGGTGAGAACTTCGACAGCAGTGGCAGCTGCGCCGCGATCGACCCGGACTTCGTCCAGGTCACGCTGGCTGCGCTCAACCTGGGCAATCTGTCCAGCAACAACGGATTCACTTTCAGCCACCTGCCCGGCGCCGGCAGCGTGGTGATCGATGCGGTCAGCGACTGCAGCGGCGTGGATGGTTTGACGCCGTACGATCAGGATCAGCGCAGCTTGCCCAGGCCCTGGGATGGCGACGGCCAGAACGGCGCGCAGTGCGATGTGGGCTCGGTGGAGGTGATTCCGCTGGGCAGCGAGCAGATAGTGGTCGACGGGGTCAGCTGCACTTTGGGTGATGCCATCGAGGCGGCCAACAGCACCCAAACCGTGGGCGGCTGCGCGAACGCCCTGTTCGGCAACGACACCTTGATCTTGAACGGCCCGGTGCTGCTGACCGCCGCCGACACCGTGCGCTCGACCGAGCGCGAAGGCGCCTTCGCCGCGCTGCCGGACATCACGAGTCCGATCAGCATCGAGCCGGGCACGCACCGTCGCATCGAACGCGATCCCGGTCTGGACTGCGTCAGCGCCGACGGCCCGAATGAGTTCCGGCTGTTCAACGTGGTGGCCGACGGCGAACTGCGACTGCAAGACGTGGAACTGGCCAACGGCTGCGCTAACCGCGGTGGCGCAGTGCTGGTGGCCGACGCCGCTCGGTTGATCCTGCAGCGTGATATCAGCGGCGTCGCCTTGATGGACAACACCGCGCGCTCGACCACCTTGACCGCTCAAGGCGGCGCAATCTGGATCGATTCCAGCGGCCCATCGCAGATCAATGGGGCGCGCTTTGAGGGCAACCGGGCCATCGGCGCGCGCGCTCAGGGCGGCGCGTTGTGGGAGAACGGTGCGCTTGTTGAGTTGCTCGGCAGCCGCTTTGACGGCAATCAGGCACTGGCGATGGGCGCGACCATCCCGGAGCGGGAAGCACGAGGCGGCGCAGCCCATCTGGTCCGGTCAAGCATCCGTAGCGGCGTCTTCAGCGGCAATCTTGCCCAAGGGGGCGATGCCGCAGGCAGCATGGGAGGAAGCGCCAGGGGTGGTGGGCTGTACGTGGACAACCTTGATGAAAACGCGGCGCAAATTGCCGATACGTTATTCGAAGGCAATTCGGCCCGTGGCGGACAGGGTGATACCGGGGGCAGGGCCGAGGGCGGCGCCGCCTTCCTGTCCAGATCCGGGATCGCGATCGTCCGCGCCACCTTCCAGTACAACCTGGCCGAAGCTGGTCTGGGTATGGCAAACGCGGAGGCTGCCATCGGTGGTGCGCTCAGGACGACGGCTTCGGTCGAACTTGACCACGTCACTATTTCCCACAACGAGGCTCGTGGCGGCAGTTCAGTACCGATCGGCGGGAACGCCGAGGGCGGCGGTCTCTCCCTTGACACCGGCTCAGTGCCATTGATGCTGCGCCATTCCACCGTTGCCGGCAACCGGGCAATCGCCGGCACTGGCGGCGTGCCCGGAGTCGCAATAGGCGGCGGCCTGTTGGTCCGGGACAAGGGCACAACGCAGGTTTACTCCTCAGTGCTGGAGGGCAATGTGGCGGTCGTTGGTGCAGCGATCTCGCCCTCGGAATGCTTGGCTGATAGCGATGGCACATTCGACAGCCTGGGCTTCAATACGCTGGCCGAAGCCAGCCCCGATTGTGCCTTCGACGAGCCCAGTGACCAGACCGCGGTCGGTCCATCGCTGATCCCACTGGGCGACTACGGCTGCGTGGAGACTCTGCCCGGCGGTGCCTGCCTGCCCACACATCCGGTGCGCGTTGGTCGTCCGGCCCAGGACGCCGCCAGCTGCGCCTCCGGGGTGACCGAGGATGCGCGCGGTGCTTCGCGACCCTGGGATGACCCCAACGTGGTCAATGCCGACGACGGCTGCGACGCCGGCGCCTATGAATCGCGCGATGTCGACAATGACGGCTTCGACGACGACTCCATCGGGATTCACAAGGACGGCTTCGAGTAGCGAGTAGGAACGGTTTGGTCCGCAATCGGTCGCGGCGGCAGCGCACCGCGTGCGCGCCGTCTGACCACTAAACGCATTCTCAACTTTCCCTGGCCTAGCTTGGATGGCGAGCCAGCAGTGATACGCACCGCTGGCCGCCGTCCCACTGTGAAAGGTGTCGATCATGCTGCCAAGCGCGCGTTCAAACGCATTGCTTCATCGCCTCGCCGCCCTGCTGCTGGCGTTCTCGGCCTCCACCCCGGCGCTGGCGGCGACGTTGACCGACAGCGGCGGCAGCGTCCTGGTGATTGATCTGGGTAGCAACGAAGACATCACCGCCAGCAGCGACGGCAGCACCTACACACTGACATCGAATCAGAGCTTCAGCGACGGCGGCGTGGCCAGTCCGGGAACCGATTTCAGCGGCTTCGGTAGCAGCACCTTAAGCGTGCTCGCGCCGGGTCTGACGCGCTATCAGGTGCTCAACTTCACCGATGATGGCGACGGCGCGGATCTGCGCTTCTCGGGCGCCGGCGGCGGCAGTTGGGAAGAAAACATTGTGGTCGAACTGGACGGCATCGGCTCGCGAGTCGGCAACACGGCCGGTGCCACGCCGTCCACACAGCCGCTGCAATGGCAGGCCGAACTGATCGACTTGCGCGAGGACATCAGCGCCGACGGCATTCAATTCTCTGGTCCGGTATTTCTGCGCGATGCGATCACGCTAACCAGCAGCTTCAGCATTATTTTCCAGTCAACCGTGCGCGGTGAGCAGAGCCTCACCTTGAGCAGTCCGGTTCTGGTGGTATTCCAGGACGCCGTAGGGCAAAGCATCCCGTTGACCGAACTGAGCGTGGCCGCAGGCGGCAGCACCAGTGTGAACGGCCTGGTCCGCACCAGCGGCAACCAAAGTTATGCCAATCCGCTGAGCATCCCCGCTGGCGCCGCCACCATCCAGGCTGCCGATCTGGATCTGCAGGGAACGGTCTCCGGGAGCGGCAGTCTGACCATTGAGCCCTTCGACCCGGCCAGCGACATCAATCTGGGCACCGCCGCCGCAGGTAGCGGTCTGCACCTGAGCGCGGCCGAAGTGGCGCTGCTGGCTGACGGATTGGCTGCCATCACCATCGGCGCCGCCGGCGGCACCGGCACGCTCACGGTGGACGGCGCCAGCTTCAATGACCCGCTGACGCTGCGCGCCGCGCAGATCCGGGTCGACGGCAGCGTCGCCGTGGACGGCGATCTGAGCCTGCAGGGAGAGCTGGTCGGCACCGCCAACGGGCTGACGCCGGGCACCGGGCACAGTCAGATCCGGTTGCTGGGCAGTGCGCGCACGCTCGATCTGAGCGCCGCCAGCCTGTACGGCGAGGTGGAGTTCCCGGCCGCCGTCGGCAATCAGCTGACCCTGATCGAGCTGGCCGACGCGGGTTCGGCGGTGCTCGGCAGCTTCGCCGGCGCCGCCGAAGGCGCTGCGCTGCGCTTTGGTATCTACGGCTGGACCATCAGCTACGCCGGCGGCGATGGCAACGATGTGGTGCTGCAGGTGGCGCAAACGCTCGACTACGCCGATGCGCCGGATTCAGCGCCCGGCACCGGCAGCGGCAACTATCGAACCCTGCTCGCCGATAACGGTCCGCGCCACGGCGTGGGTCAGCCGGTTTACTTGGGCGGATTACGCGACGCCGAGGCCGACGGCTTCAACAGCAGCGCAGCCGACGGCGACAACCTCGATGGCGGCGCGCCCGCCGACGAGGACGGTCTGGCGCTGAGTCTGCTCGCCCTCGATCTGACTACCGGCACCACGCCGGCGGTGGTGCTCAACACCAACAACCGCGGCGCCACGCCGGCCACCCTTTACGGCTGGATCGACTACAACCGCGACGGCGATTTCGACAACGCCAGCGAGCGGGCCCAGCTCAGCATTCCCGCCGGTACCAGCGACGGCCTCGCCACGCTGAGCTTTCCCAGCGTGCCGGTGGGCAGCACGACCGGCGCCACCTACGCCCGGTTCCGGATCAGCAGCGATGCGGCGGCGGCCAACCCCTTCGGCGCGGCCAGCGATGGCGAAGTGGAAGACCACCGGGCGCGCATTTTCGATCCCAGCGACGGCTTTGTGCGCTCGCGCACCCGGCAGGCCCAGGCCGGTGCCGGCACCTTCGGCTCGGCGCTGGCGGCCATCGGCGACGTCAACGGCGACGGCATCGACGATCTGGCCGTGGGCAGGCCCTCGTCCAGCGCGGCGTCCTCGGTGGAGATCCAGCTGCTGGACGCGCAGGGCGCCGTCAGCGCCAGAACCTTCATTCCCAGCCAGCAGAACGGCACTCGATTCGGCGCCAGCGTGGCGCCGCTGGGCGACCTGGACGGCGACGGCGTGGCGGACATCGCGGTGGGCGAACCGCTGGCTGCCGGCGGGCAGGGCGGCCTGGTATTGATCCTGCTCAACCCCGATGGCAGTGCCAAGCAGCGCATCCAGCACGCTTCCGCTACCGCAGGCAACGATCAGTTTGGCCGCGCCGTCGCCAACATCGGCGACTTGGACGGCGATGGCGTGGTCGATCTGGCAGTGGGCCTACCGCTGGCGGGTACCTCACAGGGCGCCATCTCGATCCTCTTTCTGGACCGCACCGGCGACATTCGAGAGCGTCGTCTGATTGCCAGCGGCGGCGTCGGCGGTGGGCCGAATCTGGGGCCGGTGCAGTTCGCCACCGCGCTGGCGGCGCTGGGCGATCTGGACGGCGACGGCGTCACCGAGTTGGCCGTCGGCGCGCCCCGAGCCGGCCCGGGCGCACTCTACATCCTGTTCATGAATCGCGACGGCACGGTACGGACCGACGTGCGCCATGCCTCCGGCAATCCGGTGCTGGGAACGCTGGCGGTCGACGACAATCTCGGTCAGGCAGTGGCGGCGCTGGGCGATATCAACGCTGACGGGGTTGCCGATCTGGCCCTCGGCATCCCCGGCTTCGACGCCTTCGGTCGCGGCAAGGTACTGCTGCTGCAGCTGAGCAGCACCGGTGCCCTGCTGTCCGGCACGGCGCTCGCCCACCAGCAAGGCGGGGTGGGTAATCTGGGTTCCGATCGCGGTTTCGGCAGCGCAATCAGCAAGCTGGACGATCGCAACGGCAACGGCGTGATCGAGCTGATGGTCGGTGCCCCCGGGGCCGGAGGCGGGTCCACGCATCTGCTGCGTCTCAACGCCCTGCCGCGGATCACCGATCCCGATCCGACCCCGCTGCAGCTCGACGAGGATCCGGCCATCCCGGCGACCGTGCTGCTCAGCGCGGTGGACCGCGATTCCGGCGACAGCTTGACCTGGTCGCTGGCCAGTCCAGCCAGCAACGGCGTTGCCAGCATCAGCGGTACGGGGAGCTCGCAGACCCTGAGCTACGACCCGCTGCCGGACTTCAGCGGTAGCGACAGCGTCCAGGTGATGGTCAGCGACGGTCAGTCTGCCGACACCGTGACCGTCGCCATCACCGTCCACCCGGTCAACGACGCACCGACGATCAGCGCCCCGGCAAGCATCGGGGTAATTGAAGACATCGCCAGCGCGGTCTCGCCGATCGGCTTTGCCGATAGCGATGCCGGCGGCGCGCAAGTGCAGGCGACCTTCAGCGTGCCGGGCGGTGCCTTGACCGGCACCTTCGGCACCGGCGTCGTGGTCGGTGGGAGCGACACCGCGCGTACCCTGCGCGGCACCATCAGCCAGCTCAACAGCTACATCGCCAACGGCAACCTGCGCTACACCACGGCGCCGAACAACACCAGCGATGTCTCGCTGCAGGTGCTGCTTGAGGATCTGGGCAACAGCGGCGCCGGCGGCAGCATGAGTGCCAGCCAGACCGTCACCCTCACGGTGACCGCCCAGAATGACCCGCCGTCGGTGACCGTGCCGGCCAGCTTCGCCGTTGATGAAGACCTGGCCACTGCGCTGGGCGGAATCGGCTTTGCCGACGTCGACGCCGGCGCCAATCCGGTGCTCGCCACCTTCAGCGTCCCCAGAGGCCTGCTGACTCCCACCTTTGGCACCGGCGTGGTGGTTGGTGGCTCGGCAACGGCCAGGACCCTGCAAGGCACGATCGCCCAGCTCAACAGCTACATCGCCAATGGTCACCTGAGCTACACCACCGCCCCGGACGACACCGCCGACGTGCTGCTGCAGGTGAGCATCGATGATCTGGGCAACAGCGGGGCCGGCGGCAGCCTCAGCGATAGCCAAAGCCTGACCCTGACCGTCAATGCGGCCAATGACCCACCGTCGCTCAGCCTGCCGTCAGCGCAAACCGTGACCGAGGATGTGGCCACGGCGCTGGCCGGGATCAGCTTTGCCGACATCGACGCTGCCGACAATTCGGTGCGCGCCACCTTCTCGGTGCCGCAGGGAGCGCTCAACCCCACCTTTGGCACCGGCGTGGTGGTTGGCGGCACGGCGACCGCGAGGACCCTGCTCGGCACCATCGCCCAGCTCAACAGCTACATTGCCAACGGCGACCTCAGCTACACCACCGCGCTCAACAGCACCGACGATGTGCAGCTCAGCGTCCTGATCGATGATCTGGGCAACGTCGGCAGCGGTGGCAATCAGACCGCCAGCGCAAACATGACCCTGAACGTGGATGCGCAGAACGACCCGCCGACCATCGCCGCCTCGGCTGGGTTGATGGTGGTCGAAGACCTGGCCAGCGCACTGACCGGCGTCGTTTTCGCCGACCCCGACGTCGCCGACAACCCGCTGCAGGCGACCTTCAGCGTGCCACGCGGCAGTCTGAGCGCGGTCAGCGGGGCAGGGGTGAGCGTGGGCGGCGATGCGCTGAGCCTGACCCTGGACGGCAGCCTGGCCGATCTGAATGCCTTCGTGGCCGGCGGCGCGCTCAGCTACACCACCGCGCCCGACGACGTCGACGATGTGCTGCTCAACGTCTCGGTAGATGATCTGGGTAACAGCGGCGCCGGCGGCGCGATGAGCGCGAATACCACGCTGACCCTTGGCGTTGAGGCCCAGAATGATCCGCCGTCGATCAGCGCGCCGCCGTCCATCGCTGTGATCGAAGATACCGAGAGCACGATTGCCGGCATTGTTTTTGCCGACCCCGATGCGGGGAACAACGCCATTGAAGTGGTGTTGGCGGTAGCTCGGGGCGAGCTGATTGCCAGTTCCGGTTCGGGGGTCGTCGCCGTCGTAACCGGCCTGCAGCTGACCTTGACCGGCACCTTGGACGACCTCAATGCCTTCGTCGCGACCAATCAGATCAGCTACCTCACCGCGCCCGATGACGTGGCCGATGTGCTGCTCAGCGTCTCGGTGGACGATCTGGGCAACAGCGGCGCCGGCGGCAGCCAGACCGCCAGTCAAAACCTCACTTTGACGGTGTCCGCAGCCAACGACCCGCCGACCATCACCGCTCCGGCCAGCATCGGCGTGATCGAAGATACCGAGAGCACGATTGCCGGCATTGCTTTTGCCGACCCCGATGCGGGGAACAGCGCCATCGAAGCGGTGTTGGCGGTAGCGCGCGGCGAGCTGATTGCCAACTCCGGTTCGGGGGTCGTCGCCGTCGAAACCGGCCTGGAGCTGACCTTGACCGGCACTTTGGACGACCTCAACGCCTTCGTCGCAGCCAATCAGATCAGCTACATCACCGCGCCCGACGACGTGGCCGATGTGCTGCTCAGCGTCTCGGTGGACGATCTGGGCAACAGCGGCGCCGGTGGCAGTCAAAGCAGCAGCCAGGATCTGAGCCTGATCGTCACCCCGGTCAACGATGCGCCCAGCTTTGCAATCACCCCCAGTGTCGAGGTCGGGATCGATGCCGGTGCGCAGAGCATCGCCGGTTTCGCCTTCGACATCGTTGCCGGGCCGCCCGATGAAGCCGGGCAGATCCTCAGCTTCGCGGTGACCGCCAACAGCAACCCGACGCTGTTCGCCGCCGCGCCGGTGCTGAGTGCCGACGGTACCTTGAGCTTCACCGCGGCGCCCGGCCTGTTTGGCGACGCCACGATCAGCGTGGTGCTCAGCGACGACGGCGGCACCGCCAACGGCGGCGGCAACGCCAGCGACGAGCAAAGCTTCATGATCCGCGTCGGTGAGCAGGTTGCGCCGACCGTGACCGGGGCATTCAGCTTCCCCGGCGGGGCGCTGGCCGAATGTGCCCAATTGCAGCAGCCGGTGACCGCACTGGGAGTGCGCTTCAGCGAGGCGATGGCCGATCCGCCGGGCGACACGGATCCGGGCGACGTAACCAATCCAGCCAACTACCGGCTGCTGGCGGCCGGCGCCGACCAGGATCTGGACAGCATCAGCTGTGCCGGGGTGCTCGGTGACGACCAGTCCTTGCCGATTGCCGCGGTGAATTGGGACGGCAGTCAGTTCGAGGCCGAGATTGTCCTCAATCAGGCGCTGGCCGACGAACCGTATCGACTGCTGGTTTGCGCTTCCCTGGAGGACCAGGCGGGCAATGCGTTGGGCACCGACTTCGCGCTGGGATTCCGCCAGGATGCAGCCAACCGCTATGCCAACGGGGCCTTTGACTGCAGCCTCGACGGGTGGAGCACCGATGCCACCGTTGCGGGCGAAATCACCCATGCCGTCGACGATCGCCACGACGCCGGCATCTCCGGCTCGGCCCGGGTGCAGCAGCTGGGTACCAGTAGCGAATTCGGACTCTCCCAGTGCCTCAATCTGGAGGCTGACGGCCGCTATGGCTTGTCCGGGTCGGTGCGGGTCGATCAGGTTGCCGCCGATGCTCAGCTGGAACGCTTCTGCGTTGGCTCGACCGCGCCCGATTGCACCAATCTCACCACCCCGGTGGAGTTTGTTACTGCGCCGCTGGCGGTCAGCGCCGGGATCTGGTTGCCCTTCGCCGGTGAGCACAGTCTGCGCGCCGACGAGGTTTCGGCGCTGTGCGTGGTCAATGTCTTCGTCAACAGCGGCGGCGCAGTGGACCTGTTCCTCGACGGCTTGCGGGTCGAGGATCTGATCCTGTACGCCGATGGCTTCGAGAACCCGAGCGCTCCGCCCGGTCCGGCGCCGGTGCCGTAAGGCTCGGCGCGTGCGCTGCGAGCGGTCCCGACGCTGCCGTCATCGGTCCACCCTGATCGCCGCACCGGCGCTTCTGCGCCAGCGCGGCGCGGCGGCGGCTGCCGGCCGCTTGCGCCACTCCGGGTCCAATCCTATCCTCGCTCGTTGCGGCGATCAGCGATGCTAGGCGCCTATTTGCGCCGGCTGGGCTGGTTGCGGGACCCGCCGGACCCGCCGCTGCGCCTCTCGCGCAGCGCGCATGCGGCGCGGCCACGCTTAGAGGAAGGTATGCGGGAACAGCTATCAGGGGCTGCGACGCGGCTGTTGTTGATCGAGGACGATCAGCGCTTTGGTCGGGCGCTGGTGGCCGCGCTCAACGGTCAGGGCTTCGACGTGGAATGGAGTCAGGATGGCCTGCGCGGTCTGGATCTGGCGCTCGGCCACGCCTGGGGCGCGGTGATCCTGGATCTGATGATTCCGACCTTGAATGGGCCCACGGTGTTGCGTCGGCTGCGCGAGGAGTCGCAGGTTCCGGTGCTGGTGTTGACCGCCAGACACTCGCTGCAGGATCGGGTCGATCAGCTCGATCACGGCGCCGACGACTATCTGACCAAACCGGTGGAGCTGCCCGAACTGGTAGCGCGGCTGCGCGCGTTGATCCGGCGTGCGGCCGGATCGGCGAATCAGTCGCTGACCTTGGGCGATCTGGAGATCGACCTGTATCAGCGCCTGGTGCATCGCCAGGGCCAGCGCATCGAACTGACGTCCACCGAGTTCCGCCTGCTGGAGCATCTGATCCGCAACCGCGGGCGCGCGGTGGCCACTGGCGAGATCGCCAGGGTCGTGTCCGGCAGCGGCGATCTGCTCACCGCAGCGACGGTGCGCGCCCACGTCCGCAACCTGCGCAGCAAGCTCGGTGACTCGATGGTGCAGACTCGGCGCGGTTACGGCTATCTGGTACCGGACCAGACGCAATGAGCAGCGCCGGCGAGTCGGCGGCGGTCTCCAGCGTTCCGGTTTCGGTGCTGCGCATGGCCTCGGGAAACACGGTGCAAGTGCTGGTCGCCTTCGGCCTGCTGGCGGTGTCCTTCCGGCTGCTGGGCGCCGGCTACTCGCTGCTGGTCGGGCCAACGATCATGGTCTGGGCGCAGCTGCTGAGCGCGATGCTTTACCTGTGGCTGACGTTGGGACCCTGTCGGCGCGGTCATGCCAATCTCTTCCTGGGCGTACTAGGGCCTGAATTCGTGCTCTGGGGATCGGCGATGGTTCTGACCTACGGTCTGGGCAGCTGCTTCCATCTGCACGCCCTGTTCGTCACCGCCGGGATACTCCTGCTGCTGCACGAGCTACCGGCGCGCCGACGGCTGGTGCTGTTCGTGATGCCGATCGCGCTGCCGATTCCGCTGCTGCTGCTCCTTCGCTTGAGCGAACCGGCGATACAGCTCGATGCTCAGCATGAGCAGCTTGTGGCCGTATTCAATCAAGGCGTGGGTGCGGCCTACTTCATGATCATCTGCGGTCTGGCGACCCTGGATCACGCGCGGGCCCGGCAGCTGGCCGAATCCCGCGCCGAGACGCAAACCCGCTTGATCGAAGACTTGAGCCACGAGCTGCGCACCCCCATCGCCACCGTGCTGACCTCGGCGCAGGGCGCGCAGCTCGGCGGTCAGGCCAGCGCCGAAGTCGGCGAATGCCTGCAGTGGATCGAGGAGTCGGCGCGGGCGGCGGGACGGTTGACCCAAAGGATGCTCGATCTGGCTACTTTGGATCGCGGCTGGCGCCCCGATTCCAAGCCGGTGGCGCTGGCCGAAGGTGTCGCCGAGATCGTCGAGCGCATCCGGCCGCTGGCCGGCGCACACGGCGCCTGCCTGCGCGCCGAACTCGATCCGGCGCCGCAGCGACAGGTCGATCTGGCCTCGCTGGAAATCGTGCTGCAGAACCTGATCGGCAACGCCCTGGCGCACTCGCCCCGGGGAAGTGTGGTGACCGTCCAGCTGCGCATGGACGGCAACGGCCTGCCGCGTATCGCAGTGGCTGATCAAGGCGAGGGGATTGCCGCCGAGGATCTGCCTCGGGTCTTTGATCGGCTGTGGCGCGCCGACCGCGCCCGTACTCGTGACCAGGGCCGTTTCGGGCTGGGTCTGTCCATCGCCCAACGCCATGCCCATTTGATGGATGCGCGCATCGAGGTTCAGTCCAAACTGGGCAAGGGCTCGATCTTCACCGTGATTTTCGTGGTCTGAGTTCGACTCAACGCAAACTCAACAAAACGGCGCCTAGGGTGGAGCAACGCTATCGCGAATGAGCAACCGCGCGGTGGCGACTCAATCCACTGGAGCCACTCATGCGCAGATCACACCGTCAACCGGCGGCATCTGTATTCGGTCGCGTTTTCGGCCGCCCACTTTCGGTTGGCGCCTTGCTGTTGGCATCCACAGCCGTGATGGCGTCCAGCAGCGCTCCCTTCGGTCTTCCCGACATGCCCATCGTTGACGGCCCGGTACTTGCGATGGCTGCAGACGGCGACCTGCTCTACGTTGGGGGTGACTTCGACATGGTCGGCCCGGCCACCGGCCCGGCGGTGGAGATCGACTTGGTCACCGGTGCCATTTCGCTGCAGTCGCTGGGCATCGCTGCGGCAGAAGAAAGCGACGTCCGAACAGTCGTCTCCGATGGCAGCGGCGGATGGTTCATCGGCGGAAGATTCACCGAGGTCGGCGGCCTGCCGCGGCGGGGCTTGGCCCGAGTGCTCGCCGACGGCAGCGTGGACCCGGCCTTCGACGCCCAGCTCGATGACGACGTGGAACTGCTGCTGCTGCACGCCGGCAACCTCTATGTGATGGGCGATTTCTCACAGGTGGGCGCCAGCGCACGCAGTGGCGCCGCCGCGGTCAATCCGACCACCGGTGCGGTGACGATGTGGGCGCCCGAGCCCGATCGAAACATCTTCGCCATTGCCGTCGGGCCAGGCGGACTGCTGGTTGGTGGGCGCTTCAACAACATCGGCGGTGCGGCGCGCAATCGCTTCGCCGAGTTGGACCCGATCAGCGGCGCCGCCACCGCCCTGCAGGTGGATATCAACGGTATTACCACTCGCTCGGTTATCGCTATCGCGGTTGACGGCAATACGGCCTATCTGGGCGGCTCCTTCAACGGCGTCGGAGGACAGCCGCGGGAGCGTCTGGCGGCGGTCGATCTGAGTACGGGACTGCCCACGGCCTGGAATCCGGGCGCCGATTCGGCTGTGAACGTGCTGGTGGCCGACGACGATGTGCTCTGGGTAGGCGGCGCCTTTTCCATACTCGACGGGATAGCCCGGCAGGGTGCGGGCGCCTTCGATTTGACCAGCGGCAACCTCAGCAGCTGGGATCCTGCTCTGGGCGCAGGTGGATATGTCGAGGCGATCGCCGTTGGCGGGAAGGGCACGGTGATACTGGGTGGGGAATTTGACAGCGTCGGTGGTGTGGATCGTCTCAATCTGGTCGAAGTCGACGATACCAGCGGGATGGCCGTGGGCTTTGGCCAGGGCACAGGTCAGCCGGTCCGAGCGCTGGCCCGCGACGGCGCCCGACTGATGGTCGGCGGTGATTTCGCCACGGTTGGAGGCCTGATCCGGCGCAATCTGGCCGCATATACCGTGTCCACCGGCGAGCCCAGCGCGTGGGCGCCGAGCGTATCGTCAGATTTCGCAATCATCCGCGCCATGGCGCTTACCGGGAGCACGCTGTACGTTGGCGGGCAGTTCAGCCAGATCAACGGCGTAGGGCGCGAAGACCTCGCCGCGATCAATGCCGTCGACGGTACGCTGTTGCCTTGGAATCCCGGCGCCAATGAAGAAGTGTTCGAGCTGGAGATTGCCGATGGGTCGGTCTACGTCGGCGGCAACTTCGATCAGGTTGGTGGGCAGCCGCGATCCAATTTGGCCGAGATTGACGCCGCCAGCGGCGCGGTCAGCGCCTGGGTGCCCAGCGTGTCCGGTGCTGTACTTGCGCTTGCGGTCAGCGACGACACCGTCTACATCGGGTTGGTAATCAACGAATCGCCGCGTGCCAACAGCGCGTTTGCCTTTGACCGGGTGAGCGCGCTGCCCACGGCCTGGGATCCCAACGTCATCGACCAGTCCGTCACCAGTCTCGCTCTGGATGGCGCCGAGATCCTGGTCGGCGGGCTGTTTGCGCAGCTCGGTGGCCAGCCGCGCGAGAACCTGGGTGCGGTCGATGCCACCGTGGGCCTGGCCACCGGATGGGACCCCGGAGCCAGTGGCCAGGTCCTCGACCTGCTGATCGATGGCCGAACGGTGTACGTGGCCGGCAACATCAGCGCGGCAGGTGCCGGGGTGGCGGAGCGCGCTGGTCAGCCTTCGGTCGGGGTCGCGGCGGTGGACCGTATCAGCGGGGCGACCGTATGGCTGCCGGAGATCAGCGGCAATGGGGAAGCCGTAGCGCTGTCGGGTGAATGGGTAGCGGTCGGCGGCAACTTCCCCAGCATGGGCCGCGGTGGCCTGCTGCTCTTGCGCGGGCCGGAGTTCCTGTTTGCCGATGGCTTTGAGGCGCCGTAGGAGCACCTATTACCGCTGCAGTCAGCGCGCGATACAGCGCTGAGAAGTCCCGTAAAAGTGGCTTGGTCTGCGGAATCGAACGCTGAAATCATTGCGATTTCGTGCAGATGGTGGCTATGGGTGGACTCGAACCACCGACCTCAGCATTAT
>JAGRJL010000607.1:0-1776 GCA_020442775.1 Lysobacterales bacterium
CACGCCGTACAAACGCTTAATCGTTGGGCGGAATGATGTGGTTGCGCGGCAGGTTCGTGGTTGCGGTGCTGCTATTTCATGGCACTTCGGCCATGGCGTGCTCTTGCAAGGTCTGGAATCTGGAGCGTTCGTACGAAGCGGCAAGCCACATATTCATTGCGCGCTTGTCCAGCTCAATTTCGGAAGTCGAGGCTCCCGAACAGAAATTGCGGGTTGCGGAATTCGTGGTGTTGGAAGAAATAAGAGGTGTATCTGGCGAGATCCAGAACCTGACGGCAACCACCGGGATGTGCTCGGTCAACTTGAAGCCGGAGGCAGTTCTGTTCGTGGTTACCAATAAAGATGGCCAGCTCACATACTGCTCGGGCACTGTTCTGCTGGATGAAAATTGGTCAGAATCAGAGCGCGTTCGGTCCGCTCGCATCAAGGAAGGTAGCGTGCCGGCCAGCCTTCCGCCCAACAAAAAGGTCAACGCGACTACCGGTGAGTTCCTCGCGAAGACCAGACCTTCTCGCGCGGTAGCGCGTTACCTAAATCGTTAGGCAAAGAAGATGACCGGAGAAGCAGCGCGCATTCTTTCGCATGTGCCAAACAGTGGCATCGTTCAGATGCCTGGGCGCAGATTTCCGGGCATTGTGATGCAAGGTGATACCCTGTCGAATGTTTTCGATGCGGTTGTATTTGCGCTCGACGATGCAAAGGCGCGGAGAGACGAGGATGCGTACTACGAGTTGTTGATGTTTGCAGAGACCCTTCAGGGGCAGCTTCAGCACTATGAGCAAACGCTTTCCAGAATCAGTATGCCGTTGCCCTATACGCGGTCGATCAACGAGCGTCTTATATCGGACAAATACGAGGATGCCTAACAAGCGCTTCGAGGCAGACCGCTCAAATCGCTGCGCGCTTTGCCCGGCTGCTCAAGCGCGGCGTTGGGCGGCTTGTTTCGCGGGTCTGGCTCTCTTGCTCGCCACCGAAGGGCGCACTGCAACTGAATCTCACTGCACAATGCCTAGCCTTGCAGACCATGAGGTTCTTCGTATCGTTGAGACTGACCTAGCAAATCGCGGGTTGAATTTCGTCCGAGAAAAATGGGAATACGGCATCGGCAGAAGAGAATGTAACTACGTTTTTTTCGCAAAGTACATCCCTGCAACACCGGGCGGTCATTTTCAGTATGAGATTAGTGAGGAAGGTGAAATCCTTGTCTATATTCCAGGAATGTAGCGCTCGCATACCCGGCTTCCATGGGGCATCTACTCGGTTGGAAGGAAGGCTTTCCCTCCCATATGGACATTGCAAGGATAGAATGAAGAGCGCCCAACCAAACGCTCAACCGGACTGCCGGGGAGTTCCTCGCGAAAAGCGGAAGCCGTCGTGCGGCAGCCGGTTAGCTAAGCGTTATGCGTCTGTCAATGAATAAGTCCGGGCTCCGCTTTCTGGTTCTCTGCTTCGTAGCTGCTCCGTCGTTTTGCTTTGCAACCGTACCTCCGATCGAAGTGCGTGTTACGCCTATGCAGGTTTTCGTTGATGGTCACGAAGTTGCGACCATTGAGTCACTCAAGGACTTGTTTCGTGACGGTGCACATCATCAAGAACGTATCTCCGTCATTGTTCATGCATGCATGGAGTACGAGCGCGTGCGAAGGACACTCGCAGTCTTCCGAGACCTCGGGTACCGGAAGGTTGCCTTGAGTACGTTTGGTTTCGGCGACCCGGACTTTTGCGGCGTCGATGAGGACGGCGCATAACATGGCGGTCAACGCGACTGCCGGGGAG
>JAGRJL010000607.1:1786-4218 GCA_020442775.1 Lysobacterales bacterium
GCGGCAGCGCGTTACCTAATCGTTGAACTAAACCGCTGCGCGGTAGCTTTATCCCTGCTCTTTTTTGAGTCTTTGCCAGGCTGATTCGAAACTCTTCGATGACCCGATTGGGGTCGATTTGGAGTTTGGATCATGAGTCCTTTGCGGCAAAAGATGATCGAGGCCATGCGCGTGCGTGGTTATTCGCCGCGTACCCATCAGAGCTATTTGGGCGCGGTGTCGGCGCTGTCGAAGTTTTACGGTCGGTCGCCTGAGCGGTTGGACGTGCAGGCGCTGAAGGATTTCTTTGCTTACCTTGCGGTGGAGCGGCAACTGTCGGGGTCCAGTTGTCGGGTGATCTACAACGGGATCCGTTTTCTGTATCTGCAGGTATTGGATTGGAAGCAGTTCGACGTAGCGGTAGCGATGCCCAAGTTGGTGCGCCGGATTCCAGAGCTGCTCACCCGCGCTGAGGTCGCGGCGCTGCTGGGGGCGTTGGCCAATCGCAAGCATCGGATGTTGCTGACGTTAGCCTACGGCTGCGGCTTGCGGGTTAGCGAGGTGGTGTCGATCAAGGTGCGCCAGATCGATGGAGAGCGACACTTGCTGCGGGTGGAGCAAGGCAAGGGCGGGAAGGATCGGTTGGTGATGATCTCCGACGGCCTGTTGGCTCGATTGCGCCGGTACTGGTTGAGTCATCGGCCGGTGAGGTGGTTGTTTCCAAGTCGGGAGCCGGAAGATTGTGTGTCGGTGGACACCGCACAGAAGGCGTATCGGAACGCCCGGGGTCGTGTCGGTCTTGAGAAGGTCGGCGGATTCCACAGTCTGCGGCATGCCTACGCGACCCATCAGTTGGAGGACGGGATGCCGGTGCACATCCTGCAGCGGCAACTGGGGCACAGCGACCTGCGCACCACGATGCGCTATCTGCACTGGGTGCCCGATTACCGTCAGGGAGCCACTGGCAACAGTGATTTGATCGCGCGTTTGGAGCAGCGCAGATGAGCGCCGGGACCGATCTGCAAACGGTGCTGCGACGCTTTTTGCCGGGACTGAGCGAACAAGCATCGCTGTCGCCGCGGCAGTGGCAGGTCTGCGCGCACATTCGTGACTGCCGTACTGAGGCCATGGGCCTGCTGTTGCAGGCCTGCGACCGGTGCGACTATCAAGTCCCGCGCTATCAGGCCTGTCGCGACCGCCATTGCCCCAAGTGCCAGGGTCGGGCCTGCGCGCAATGGTGTGCGAGACAGTCCGAGCGTCTGCTGCCGGTGACCTACTACCACCTGGTGTTCACGCTGCCGCACACCCTCAATCCCTGGGTGCAGCGCTTTGCCAAGGCGGTCTATGACCAGTTGTTCGCCAGCGTTTGGGCGACCCTGTCGGCCTTTGCAGCCGATCGCCGGCGTCACGGTGGCCAACTCGGTGCGACCCTGGTGCTGCATACCTGGGGTCAGACCCTGACTCAGCACGTGCACTTGCATGGGCTGATCCCTGGCGGGGTGTGGACCGCTGCCGGACATTGGCGTGCGGCCAAGGGTGCCTATCTGTTCCCGGTTAGGGCCCTATCGCGCCATCTGCGCGGCAACTACGTCGCCGGGATGCGCAAGCGCGCTGTGGCCGGCGAGTTTGCAGGGGTGAGCAGATGCGCCATCGACCAGATGCTCGATGCGCTGATGGCCGTGGACTGGGTGGTCTATGCCAAACCGTGCCTGGGGCGCCCGGAAACGGTGGTGGCCTATCTGTCGCGCTACAGCCACCGCACGGCGCTGAGCGATCAGCGGCTGATTGGAATCGATGGTGACCGGGTCGGCCTGCGCTATCGGGATTATCGCGACGGTGAACGCAAATCGCTGTGGCTGAGCGGAGGCGATCTGCTGAGGCGGTTTCTGCTCCACGTGCTACCCAAGGGGCTGATGCGAATTCGCCATTACGGGTTCATGGCCAACCGTTGCTGTGCGCGACGGCTGGCGCAGATCCGCGCTGATCTGCAGCGTTTGGCAGCGCACAAGGCGGTGCGGGTGGCATCGAAACTGGCGCGGGTTTCATCACCGACCTGGACCCCGAAATGTCCCCGCTGCTGCCAGGGTCGGCTACACCTGATGCCATTGGCGACGGTGCCCAGGCTCACTGGCCGTTGACGACCTGAAGCGTCACGCAAAGCCAGTGAGAGCAACGCTTCCGACCGAATGGCGGTCGGCTTGGCTGTGTCCGCAATGCTCAAAAGCAGCGCTATACTCGGTCGAAGTCGAAAAGCAGAGCGTCACACGAAGCATGCAGACCGATGTTTCCAACCATGCCAGCGCCCGTTCCTGCAGCCGTCGCCTGACGCCAGCCCTCGGCGCCATTCGTGCGCCCGAAACAAATTCCTATAAATAGGACCGACCCCGTGAGCGGCTTAGTCCAACAAACCTTTGTACGGCATGCTGCGCACGCCGTACAAACGCTTAATCGTT
>JAGRJL010000608.1 GCA_020442775.1 Lysobacterales bacterium
ATCAATCTGGTCAAGAACGCCGCCGAAGCCTCGGCCAGCACCGACGGCAGGGTGGCGCTGAGCTGGCGCGAGTCCGCCAGCCTGCTGGAGATCGAGGTGCTGGACGAGGGGCCCGGGCTGTCGCGCACCGAGAACCTGTTCGTGCCCTTCTTTACCACCAAGCCCGGCGGATCCGGTATCGGGCTGGTGCTGGCCAGACAGATTGCCGAGGCTCACGGCGGCTGGGTCAATCTGAGCAACCGCGGCGATCGCAGCGGCTGTCGCGCGGTGCTGGCAATCCCGCTGCCGGTGGAGACGGTGAGCGAATAGCTGATCAGGGAGCGTGCTCGTCGGCCCGCCACGGCAGCTGCAGGCGAAAACGGGTCACCCCGGGGCGGCTGTCGAAGCTCAGCTCGCCGCCGTGCTCGGCGGCCACGCTCTGCACCACGGTCAATCCCAGCCCGCTGCCGCCGCTGCGCGCGGAAAAGCCGGCCTGGGTGATTCGCGATTGCAGCTCGGGAGGAATTCCCGGACCGTCGTCTTCCACCTCGATACGCACCACCAGCCGCTGCATCTGCCCGGCAATGCGCTGATGATGATCGGCGCGGGTGCGGATGGTGACTCTTGCCGCGCCGGCCTGGACAGCATTGCGAACCAGATTGAGCAGCGCCTGCACCAGCCGCGGATGATCCAGCGGCAGATCAGGCAGGCTGGGGTCATAGTCGCGGCGCAGGGAGAGCGCGGTGCCAAACTCGGCCTCGATCAGCTGGGCGACGTGTTCGGTGACCCGATGAACGTTGATCGGCACCGGTCGGCTGACGCTGGGGCCGCCGTGCAGCTGCGCCACCAGTGCGTCGATGCGCGCGGTTTCCTCGACGATCAGCTGGGCCAGTTCGGTCTCCGCGCTGCCTTGAGCGGATCGGGCCAGCAGCTGTGCGGCCCCGCGGATGGCACCCAAGGGATTGCGCACTTCGTGCGCCACCATCCGTCCAAAGTCGCCACCGGCATCGGCGCCAGGCGTGGTCGAGAGCTGCAGTTCGACCAGCAACTGGTCGGCATCGGCCAGCGGGATGACTCGCAAATCCACCGGCTGCGCGCGCTGGCCGTCCAGAGTGGCGCTCAGACGGCGGGCCAGGGTGGCCTCCAGGCTTTGTCGGGCGCGCTGCAGCAGCTCGGTCACCTGGGGTTGATCGAGCAGCTCGGCCAGCGGCTGACCCAACCAGCGGCGTGCTCCGCCCACCTCCAGCAGCGCCGCGTTGATCCAGCTGACCCGGCCCTCCGCGCCGACCAGGGCGATCAGCGCGCCCAGCGCATCGAGCGCATTGAGGGTGGAGTGGTGCAGGGGAATCGCCATCGGTGCTCGGGCTGCCAGCGTCTGGCCCAGTGTAGCCGCGCGCCCAGCCGCGCTACTATCGCCGGCTACTCGTTGGATGAAGGGATGCAATCATGCGTGCGCTGCTATTTGCCCTGCTGTTGAGCGCTCTGTGGTCGGGAGCAAGCGCTGCCCGTCCCTTTGATGTTGAGGATCTGGTCAACCTCAAGCGGCTGTCTGAAGTACAGATCTCGCCTGACGGCAGCATGGCGGTGTACGCGCTGCGCGAAACCGATATGGAGGGCAATCGCGGCCAGACCCGGTTGTGGGCGCTGGGGCTGATCAATCCCGAAGCGCAGCCGCGGCCGCTGACCGCCTTCGGCGCCAGCAGCCCGCGCTTCTCCGCCGACGGCCGCAGCCTGCTATTCCTGTCTGGCCGCGGCGGCAGCTCGCAGGTTTATCGACTGGATCTGGCCCAGCCCGGCGAGGCCCAGGCGGTGACCAATCTGGGTGTGGACGTCCAGAGCTTCGACGTGGTCCCCGGAGGTAAGCATCTGCTGGTGTCGCTGTCGGTGTTCCCCGACTGCGAAGATCTGGCCTGCACCATCGCCCGCAGCAAGGCGCAGTCCGAAGCCAAGGTCAGCGGCGTGGTCTACGACCGGATCTTCATTCGCCACTGGGATACCTGGAAAGACGGGCGTCAGAATCATTTGTTTGCGCTGCCGCTGGGCGATGATCCGGCCGGCGACAGCGATGTGGTCCACCTGTCCAAGGGCCTGGACGGCGACGTGCACAGCCAGCCTTTCGGCGGCGACGGCGATTACACCCCGAGTCCGGACGGCCGCTCGGCGGTCTTTGCCCTGCGCAAGGCCGGCAAGACCGAGCCCTGGTCGACCAACTTCGATCTGTGGCAGGTCAATCTGGACGGCAGCGGCGAGCCGCGCAACCTGACAGTCGACAATCCGGCCTGGGACGGCACCCCGGTGTTCTCCCCCGACGGCAAATCGCTGGCCTGGCTGGCGATGAGTCGGGCCGGCTTTGAGGCCGATCGCTTCCGGATCATGCTGCGCGATCTGGCCAGCGGCAAGACCCGCGAGGTCGCCCCCGATTGGGATCGCTCGCCCGGCTCGCTGGCCTTCAGCCACGACGGCAAGCAGATCCTGGTCAGCGCCGATGACGTCGGCCACACCCGGGTGTTCGCGATCAACCTGGGCAGCGGTGCAGTCCGCGCGCTGTCTGGTGACGGAGCGGTGGGCAGCTTCGCGGTGGGCCGCAAGCGGGTGCTGTTCGAGCGCGACGATCTGTCCTCGCCGGTGGATCTGTACAGCGTGGCGCTCTCCGGCGGACCGGTGCTGCGCCATACCCAGGTCAACGCCGAGCGAATGAGCGAGCTGGAATTCGGCGCCGCCGAGCAGTTCCAGTTCGCCGGCTGGAACGATGAGCCCGTCTACGGCTGGGTGGTCGAGCCGGTGGGCTTTGAGCCGGGCAAGCGCTACCCGCTGGCCTTCATCGTCCACGGCGGGCCGCAGGGCTCGATGGGCAACCACTTCCACTACCGCTGGAATCCGCAGACCTACGCCGGCAAGGGCTACGCGGTGGTCTTCATCGACTTCCACGGATCGACCGGCTANNGCCAGGCCTTCACCGATTCGATCACCGGTGACTGGGGCGGCAAGCCGCTGGTGGATCTGCAAAAGGGGCTGGCCTACGCCGAGGCGAACTTCGACTTCATCGACAGGCAGAACGCCTGTGCCCTGGGCGCCTCCTACGGCGGCTACA
>JAGRJL010000609.1:0-1739 GCA_020442775.1 Lysobacterales bacterium
TCTTCAACCTGGGATCGGGCATCCTTGGGCATCAATCCGAGCGAGTTGCCGCAAAAATAGTACTGTTCGCGATCGGCGGTACGCGGCAGATGGAACTTCTGGCGGTAACTGGCGAGAGGGTCCTGCTGGTCTAGGGTAGAGGCTTCCATGGACAACAATCAGATGAGAACGGAAAGCGGGATGCTACCTGCCTGGGCGCGCGCCGTCAGTGTCTGCGTGATGCTGTTGTGGTCGCTGACTGCGCTGGCCCAGGGCTTCACGCCCCAGTTTGATGCCGAGTTGGACCCGTGGACGACCGGCGACGGCGACGGCGGCGACAACTTTGGTCGAGCGCTGGCTCAGGACGGCGACTGGCTGGCGGTGGGCGCTCCCGGCAACGTGCTGCCGGATCCGGATTCGATTACCGGTACCAGTCAGGGGACGGTTTACCTCTATCAGCGGGTCGGGCCGAACTGGGAATATCGGCAGACGCTGTTGGTGCCCGATCCGGTCCACGGAGCCACCTTTGGACTGAGCCTTGCGATGCTGGACGATTTGCTGATCGCGGCGGCGCCGCGCTCCAGCGTGCCGGGCCCGGTGGATGCGGGTCTGGTATATCAATTCAGTCGCGACCAATCGGGTCGATGGAACTGGACCGGGACATTCGAGTCAGCGGCGCCCAGCGCCGACGGCAACTTTGGTCAGGCGCTGCTGCTGCGTTCTGCGACTGAATTGCTGATCGGCGCGCCTGGCGAAAGCGATCGCAGCCAAACTGGCGCTGGCGCGGTGTACCAGTTCATTCAAACCGATGGGCGTTGGCAGCTGCAAACGCGGCTGGTGGCGCAGGTGGCGGAAGCCGGTGCGCGCTTTGGCAGTTCGCTGGGGCTGTTGGGTAACGACCTGCTGGTCGGCGTGCCCCGAGCCGAGTCTGATGATCGCGGGGCGGTGGAGCGGCTCTCCCTGGCCACCGGTGCCTCTGTGGCCAGGACCCTGTCGACTCTGGGCGCCGACTCGGGATTCGGGGAGGCATTGTTTTCGAGCGGCAACTTCATCGCCGTGGGCGCGCCCAATGCCGCCGTCGGCGGTACCTCGGGCGCCGGTGCGGTGGCGCTGTTTCGCGGGGCCGACCTGGGAGCGGCCCCGGAGATTCTTGGCTCACAGGTGGTGGAAGCCCAGGCTCGCTTCGGCGAAGCGCTGTGGATCTCCGGTGCCCGCCTTTGGGTGGGTGCACCGCAGGCCGATGTGCCTCCCGGCTTCGATGAGGGCGTGGTGGAGTACTACGATTTGGCGCTGCCCACAGCGGTCTTTGAAGGAGCGCTGGTCAACCCCTTTCCTGGCCTGTCCGGCCGGCTGGGCAAGGCGATCAGGATTGATTCCGCGGGGACGGTGATGCTCGGCGCCGATATCGACAAGGTCGGTCCGAATAACGGTCAGGGTTCGGTCTCGATCTTCACGCCGGCCGGCGCGGGCTATGGTCCCCCAGAGCGGCTGACCCGCGGCGATGGCGCATCGCTGGAGCGTTTCGGCTCGTCGGTCGTGGTAGAGCGGGAATGGGCGGTGGTCAGCAGCTTTCTGGAGCGTACCGAAGTCGGCGCCGAAGCCGGCGCGGTCTATGTTTATCGACGCGTTGACGGACAATGGCAGCGCTACCAGCGAATCCTCTCGCCGGATCCTGCGGTGGAGCAGCGTTTTGGCGCCTCGCTGGCGCTGCTGGGCGATCGTTTGCTGGTTGGCGCCTACTGGGACCGCAGCCAGGGCCC
>JAGRJL010000609.1:1902-2394 GCA_020442775.1 Lysobacterales bacterium
GTCCAGCAGTTTCTCGATCAGGGTGCCGGGATTGTGTTCGACGAAATTGGCGGGAACTGGTCATTCACCGCCAGGCTGGAGGTCCCGGGTGCGTTCGCCCTGGCTGGCTACGGGAGTTCGGTGGCTATCGAGGGTGATTCGATAGTCCTTGGCGGTCCCGGTGACGCCGTGGACGGGACATTCCAGGCTGGCGCAGCTGCCATTTTCACCCTGGGCGCGCAATGGACTTTCAGCGAACGGCTTGGTGCATTCCAGCCACAGGAACAGGCCGGCTTCGGTCAGTCAGTGTCGCTGCAGAACGGACGCATCGCCATTTCGGCGCCGCAGGAGATGGTTGGCTCGCAAGTTGCCGCGGGGGCGATCTACGTCCGTCGCGGAGCCGGCCTGCTGGAGCGGTTGGTGGCGACAGATGCCCGCGCCGGCGATCGTCTGGGCACCCAGTTGGCGCTCTGCGGGAACCGTCTGCTGGCTGGTGCGCCGGGTGTGGATATT
>JAGRJL010000610.1 GCA_020442775.1 Lysobacterales bacterium
CGCCCGGGGTGCCGACGGCGACCAGATCGGTGCGCATCGGCAGCGGCGCTTCGGCCGCGATCGAGGCGCGCAGCGCCTGCACGCTCTGCGCGGTCAACACCGCCAGCCGCTGCTCCTGTCGCGCGACCTCGGCCTCCAGCGCCGGCAGACTGGCGGCCACCGCCAGGCCCAGCGCGCGCTGCCGGGAGACATCCAGTTCGGTGCCGCGGCCAGCCTCCAGCATCCGCTCCAGCAGATCGATGTTTTCCTGCAGGTTGGCGACGTTACGGCGCTGTACCTTGAGCCTGGCCTGAGTGCCGCGCAGCGCCACGTACGCCTGGGCCACCTCGGCTTCGACCATCCGCTGGGTGTCGGCCAGTCGCGCTCGGGCGGCTTCGGTATCGCGGTAGATCGCCTCACTCTGTCGTTTCAGACTACCGAACAGATCGATCTCCCAGATCGCATCAAAACCGACCCGATAGCTGTCGTTGGTTTGCGCCACATCGGGCGGCAGATTGGGGTCACGCCCCGAGGGCTTGTTGCGCTCGGCATCGGCGCCGGCGGTGACCGTCGGAAACAGGCTGTAAACGGTCAGTCCGCGTAGCGCGCGCACCTCGTTGAGCCGAGCCAGCGCCAACGCCAGATCGCGGTTCTCGCGCCGCGCACGCTCGATCAGCTGCTGCAGATCGGCATCGCCGAGCGCCTCCCAAAGCGCCCCCTGCGCGGCCTCGCTGCTGTATTGATCGGCTTGGGCAAAACTGGCCTCTACAAAGGGCGTGTCGGGCCGCTGATAGTCCGGGCCGACCGCGCAGGCGCTCAGCGCAAGGGCAATCGCGGAGACCAGAGTGAGCTTGGAATGCTTAGCCATGAGCAGTCTCCTGCTGAACGGTGCCGCGCTCGGCGAGCTTGCGCACCACCACATAGAAAATCGGGGTGAGGAACAGGCCGAACAGGGTCACTCCGAGCATCCCGCAGAACACCGTCACCCCCATCACGTGGCGAATCTCCGAGCCCGCGCCGTGGGCGAAGACCAGCGGCACCACGCCCATGATGAAGGCGAAGCTGGTCATCAGAATCGGGCGCAGGCGCAGTCTGGAAGCTTCAATCGCAGCGTCGACGATGCTGCGGCCCTGATGCTCCAGGTCACGGGCGAATTCAACGATCAGGATCGCGTTCTTGCAGGCCAGACCCATCAGCACCACGAAGCCGATCTGGGTGAAGATGTTGTTGTCCAGGAAGGTCGGTGGTCCGGTCGGCGGCCAGATCGCCAGCGACAGTCCGTGCAGGAAATTGATCAGGAAGATCCCGCCCACCGCCGCCAGCAGCGCCATTGGCACGATCAGGATCACCGACAGCGGCAGCGACCAGCTCTCGTACAGCGCCGCCAGCACCAGATAGACCAGCAGCACGCTCAAGGGGAACACCAGCATGGTCAGCTTGCTCTGCGCCAGCTGCTGGTAGGTCAACCCGGACCACTCGTAGCTCATCCCGCTGGGCAGCGAGCGTTCGACGATCTGGGTGGCCAGCTCGATCGCCTCATTGCCGGACATCTTCGAGGGGTCGGCGGCGGCGGCCAGATCCGCCGCCGGATAGCCGTTGTAGCGAATCACCGGGTCCGGACCAAAGCTCTCGCTCACCGACACCACCGAACCCAGCGGCACCATCTGGCCGTCCTGATTGCGGGTCTTCAAGTTGGTGATGTCGTCGATCTCGTTGCGGAACTGGCCGTCGGCCTGGGCGTAGACGCTGTAGGTGCGGCCAAACAAATTCATGTCGTTGACGTAGGCCGAGCCCAGATAGACCTGCAGGGTTTCGAACACGTCGGTCAGCCGCAGGCCCTGTTCCTTGGCCTTGGTGCGGTCCACGCTGGCCTCCAGCTTGGGCACGTTGGACTGGAAGGAGCTGAAGGCGGTGAAGGGATCGATGCCCGGTGAGCTGCGCAGCTGGCCGAGCAGCCCCTGCACCTGATTGTTCAGCTCGCCATAGCCGAGCCCGGCGCGGTCCTGCACATACATCTCGAATCCCGCCGCGTTGCCCAGGCCCAGCACCGCCGGCGGCATGAAGGCGAAGGCCAAACCTTCCTTGATCCCGCTGAACTGTCCGCTCAGCGACATCGCAATGTCCTGGGCCAGCTCCTCGCGGGTATCGAAGCTCTCCAGCCCGAAGAAGATGGTGCCGGCATTGGGCGTATTGCTGAACTGGAAGGGATTGAGCCCGGGAAAGGCCACCGCGCTGACAACGCCTGGCGTATTGAGCGCGATCTCGCTCATCTTCTTGACCGCCTTTTCGGTGCGATCCAGCGAGGCGCCTTCCGGCATGAACACGGCGGCGAACAAATACTGCTTGTCCTGGGTGGGAATGAAGCCGCCGGGCACCGCACGGAAGGCCATGAAGCAGGCAACCAGCAGCACCGCGTATATGATCAGCAATCGACCGCCGCGACGGGTGTTGCGGGTGACGCTGCGACCGTAGCCATCGCCGGCGCGGGCGAAGAAGCGGTTGAAGGGGCGGAAGAACCAGCCCAGCGCGGATTCAATCCAGCGCCCCAGCCGATCCTTGGGTGCATCGTGGGGCTGCAGCAGTACGGCCGACAGCGCCGGCGACAGGGTCAGCGAGTTGATTGCCGAGATCACCACCGAGACCGCAATGGTGACCGCGAACTGACGGTAGAACTCACCGGTCACCCCGCCGAGGAAGGCCAGCGGCACGAACACCGAGGCCAGCACCAGGGAGATCGCGATGATCGGCCCGGAGACCTCCTCCATCGCCTTGTGCGCGGCCGCCAGCGGGGCCATTCCCTCCTCGATGTGGCGCTCGACGTTCTCCACCACCACGATCGCGTCATCGACCACGATGCCGATCGCCAGCACCAGCCCGAACAGGGTCAGGACGTTGATTGAAAAACCCAGCAACCAGAGCACCGCGAAGGTACCGATGATCGACACCGGGACCGCGATCAGGGGGATCAGCGAAGCGCGCCAGGTTTGCAGGAAGACCACCACCACCAGCACCACCAGGGCGACCGCTTCCAGCAGGGTGGTGACTACCGCCTGGATCGAGTCGCGGACGAACACGGTGGGGTCGTAGACCACGTCCCAGTCCACCCCCTCGGGGAAGAACTGGGCCAGCTCGGCCATCTTCGCGCGTACGTCACTGGACAGCTGCACCGCGTTGGCGCCTGGGGATTCGAAGATCGGAATCGCCACCGCCTGCTTGCCGTCCAGCAGCGAACGCAGCGCGTACTCGTTGGCACCCAGCTCCACCCGGGCGACGTCGATCAGCCGGGTGATCACCCCGTCGCTGTCGGTCTTGACCACGATCTGCTCGAACTCTTCCACGCTCTCCAGGCGGCCCTTGACGCTGATCGGGAGCTGGAAGTCGGTTTCCGTGGGCTGCGGCGGTGCGCCGATGGTGCCGGCCGAAACCTGCACGTTCTGCTCGCGAATCGCGGCAACGATGTCGCCGGCGGTCATCCCGCGGGCCGCGGCCTTCTCCGGATCCAGCCATACCCGCATCGAGTAGTCGCCAGAGCCAAAAATCACCGCCTGGCCGACCCCGGGAATCCGCGCGATCTCGTCCTTGACCCGCAGGGTGGCGTAGTTGCGCAGATACAGCGCGTCGTAGCGGCCGTCGGGGGAGAGCAGATGCACCACCATGGTCAGGGTGGGCGACTGCTTGATCGTCGAGACCCCCAGCGCGCGCACCGCCTCGGGCAGGCGCGGCTGGGCCTGGGCGACCCGGTTCTGCACCTGCACCTGGGCCAGATCGATGTCGGTGCCCTGCTTGAAGGTGACGGTCAGCTGCATCACCCCGTCGGAACCGGCGATGGACTTCATGTAGATCATGTTCTCGACCCCGTTGATCGCCTCTTCCAGCGGTGCGGCAACGGTTTCGGAGATCGTGGTGGGGTCGGCGCCGGGATAAACCGCGCGCACCTGCAC
>JAGRJL010000611.1:0-1696 GCA_020442775.1 Lysobacterales bacterium
TCAAGGATCTGCTCGCCTATCTGCGGGTGATTGCCAACCCGGGCGACGATGCCGCCTTTCTGCGCGCGGTGCGCACTCCGCGGCGCGGGATTGGCGAAGCCACCCTGGCGCGGCTGGGTCAGATCGCCGCGCAGCGGCACAGTTCGTTGTCCCAAGCTGCCGCTGAATCGCCGGGCTCGGATCGCGGCGCACAGGCGCTGCATCGCTTTGCGGCGGACCTGGCCCGCTGGCGCCGTGCCAGCGAGCGCCTGGGCCCCGGCGAGCTGCTCAGCCTGATCGCACAGGAAATCGGCTGGGAAGCGCATCTGCGCAGCAGCCGGGGTGATCCGGCCACCCTGCAGCGGCGGCTGGACTGCAGCGGGGAGCTGGCCCGGCTGCTCGGCGAGCGCGGGCGCGGCACGGAGGCGCTGGCGGGCCGTTTGAGTGAGCTGGCGATCACCCGCGAGGAGCGCGAAGACGACGGTGCCGGAATCCAGTTGCTAACCCTGCACGCGGCCAAGGGGCTGGAGTTTGACCGGGTTTATCTGATAGGTCTGGACGAAGGCACCTTGCCGCACGAGTCATCGATGGACGAAGGCCGGCTGGAGGAAGAGCGCCGCCTGCTCTACGTCGGCCTGACCCGTGCGCGACTGGAGCTCACCTTGAGCTATCCCGGCATCCGCGCGATGCGCGGCGAAAGCTTCCGCACCAAGCCCAGTCGCTTTCTGGCCGAGCTGCCAGATGAAGATCTGGCCCGCGATGCGGAGAAAGGTCCGGCCGACCCCGCCGAGCGCCGCGCCCGCGCCCGCTCCAGGCTGGATGAGATGCGCGCGTTGATAGAAGGCAGCTAGTGTGGTGTCCCCAAATTACCTTGACCTATTTCAGCGTCTTTTGCCCTGATACGTCGTTGCTTTTCGCAGCCATGGGCAAAGCTATGCCTTGCTCCTCGCGCCTGGTCTCAGAGCAAAATCCATCTGAACCAAGTTCAACTTAATTTGGGGACACCACACTAGAAGCTGCCAGGGCCCAGGGATTAGGGCCCAGGGCCCAGTAGCGCCTCGACAGCGATCCAGGCGAGAGCGCCTTCGCCCACGAGTCACATGAATCGTGCGTAGCGCAGTTCCTGAGCCCTGTGCCCTGATCCCTGGGCCCTTGCTTTTTTATCGCCGCGTAATATCCGGTAGCCCGGTCTTCAGCCACCAGCGCTTGGCTTCCGGGTCCCACTGCCAGACCTGGCGGTCCATGATCGTGCGCGGAGTCTGGGTGTGGACGTTGATGACTTCCACTTCCACCACCTGCCCGATCTTGCCTTCCTCGATCACTGTGGGCCCGCCGCTCCGGTAGCCCGCGACCCGAACCTGCTTGAAGCGCTCCCAGTCGGTCGCGGTAAGCGGGTGCTTTTCGCGATACTCGGGATCGACCATCTCCCAGGCGCCCGCGAAATCACCCCAACGGATAGTCGATTCATAGCTGTACAGGATCAGTTCCAGCTCGGAGTTCTTCTTCGCACCGGAACAGGCGCTCAACAGCGCGATGGCGAGCAGGCTCAACAACAGGTGGGCGTAGCGACGGCGCAACCGATGCACTAAAAATCTCCCGGGTCAGCTGACGCTTGATTGTGGTCAGCCGCGGGCGGCACGGCAAGCCCGAAAACTGAACGAAGGCCCGCAGATTCAGCTCTGACTTACTCGCGATCAGCGAAATCCGTGCAACCATG
>JAGRJL010000611.1:1821-2748 GCA_020442775.1 Lysobacterales bacterium
TATCGCTGTGGATCGAAGGTGGTCAACATCGGCGACAGCGCTTATCAGGTGCGCAAGCGCTGTGGAGAGCCGGATGATCTGAGCCGGCGCTGGGTCACCGTCTATCGCAAGGTCAGCTTGAGCGAGGAAGTCGCGATGGACGTGGAAGTGGAAGACTGGACCTATGATCGCGGCCGCAACCGACTGGTGACCATCCTGCGCTTTCAGGATGGTGTGCTGCGCGAGGAATGGACCGATGGCTATGGGGACTAGCGCAAACTTGCCGGCCCGAATGCGCTGAGCTGATGACGATCGTCGATGACCATTCGGAGCTGGCCCGCAGCACGGCGCCACCCACTCTCGCCTGGCTCGAGGCAGTGGTGGTTGGTCTCAACCTGTGTCCCTTCGCCAAGCTGCCCTTTCGTCAAGGACGGATTCGGGTCGCGGTGAGCGATGCCCGTGATGAAAACGAACTGCTGTCCGATCTGGCCGACGAACTGGCACAGCTACAGCAGGCAGACCCCGCTCAGTGCGAAACCACCTTGCTGATCCATCCGCAGGTCTTGGCTGATTTCCACCAGTACAACGATTTTCTGGATGCGGCGGACACCCTGCTGGATCGGCTGGCGCTGGAAGGGGAGTTCCAGGTGGCCAGCTTCCACCCGGATTATCAGTTCGCCGATACGACCGCCGATGACGTCACCAACTGCAGCAATCGCTCGCCCTTTCCGATGCTCCATCTGCTGCGCGAGGCCAGCGTGGAAGCGGCGATCGACAGCGTCGGCGACACCGATGCGATCGTCGAAAGGAATATGGCGAGGTTGCGGGAGTTGGGCTGGACCGGGTTGAAGGCGCTGTCCAAAGACCAGTTCCAGTAGCAGCAAGATGAGTTCCAGTTGCCAGTTCCAGTAGCCAGGAGGGCAAGAGCAGAGCGCGGGCACGCGCGTC
>JAGRJL010000046.1 GCA_020442775.1 Lysobacterales bacterium
AAGCCAGTGTCGGTGAGTACGCCGAACTCACTTTGCGCTTCTGCTAACGATGACGACCGGGGAAGGTGCGGCTGGAGGCGCGATCATGACTCCTTTTCAGCATTGACGCCGACGTCGACCGGATCCCGATGATCGCGGTGAACGCCCACCATTTCCGCCGCCCATGGCAATCGGTGGCGACCATGGCGCTGATCCAGGACGCGGACCAACGCTGGATACTGCAGGGCGAGATCGGCAACTATGGGCGGGTCGCCGAGGGCGAGTGAGTGGTGCAATGGCGATGCGGTCGCCCGTCGAAGTCAAAGCGTGCGGGCATGATGCCCGCGGTCCTTGTTCCTGCTCGAACGGTCCTAGCCCGCACTATTCATGAACCTTCTACTGCGGCTTCCGCAGGCGCGCTGTAGCGCGGTTTGCTCCCTGCAATTAGCCCGCATTATTCACGAATGTTCGTCGCGACGGTTTCGCGGGTGTGCTGTGATGCGGTTCGCGGACCTTGAGATCGGCGAAGGCGAACTTGACCGTACGTCGAGTCGATAGTGCCACGATGAAGGAGCATAGCCGTCCCGCCCGCATCGATTTGGCGGGTCCAGTTCCGTGATCCCGGCGCTTCCAGCAAAAGCCCGGACGATCCGAATTCGAGCGGGAGCCAGCCCTGCTGGCGATCGGATGGCGCCAGATCTCAGCCCTCTTGGACAGCCAGACGACAGCGAACCTGGGCCCTGGGCCCTTATCCCTGGGCCCTCGGTTACTAAATCACATCCCAAACATACTTCCCACGCTCGATGATCCGACCGGCCAGCGCATCCAGCGTCGCGTCCTCGTTGTGGCGGATGCCGCGCAGGTTGCGCACCATCCGGCGCCTGGCCTGCTTGGAGAACAGCTCTGCGATCTGCACCGCGGCCTCGGCTTCCGGATCCTGGCTGCGCAGCAGGTGATCGGCGCGGGAAAGCACACATAGACCCACATAGAGGTCGATGGTGACGTCGGCGATGCGCTTCTGCTGGTACTGATAGTCGGTGATCTTCTTGCCGTGCTTGCGCAGCAGCAGGTCAGCTGCCTTGGACAGCTCCACGGTGTAGCGCTCCAGCACCTCGGCGACTGCCCGAAGTCGCGGGTCCAGCTCCCGTTCGATGCGGTCGGTACCAATCCCGGTGCTGGCGCGGAAGCGCCGTTCGGCGTAGGCGCTGAGTACCCCGAAGCCCTTGATCGGATTGTTGAAGATGTCACCGACCGCGTTCTTCAGATCGGACAGGGTGGCGCCGACGTCCTTCATGCCCGACAGCGCGATATACAGCCGCAGAATCTCGTTGGTGCCCTCGAAGATCGACAGAATGCGGGTATCCCGGGTGATCTTCTCGTAGGGGAATTCCTTCATGAAGCCATTGCCGGCGGCGATCTGCAGCGCCTCGTGGGCCGCGCGCTGGATCGCGTCGGAGGCAAAGACCTTACTGATTGCCGCCTCCACCGAGTAATCCTTGCAGCCCGAATCGATGTAGTGGGCGACCATCCACACGGTGGACTCGGCGGCGAAGCAGTCGATCGCCATCTGCGCGATCTTCTCGCGCACCAGACCGAACTCGGCGATCGGGGTGTCGAACTGCTTGCGGTCCTTGGCCTGTGCGGTGGCCAACTTGATCAATGCTTTCATTCCGCCAACGGCGCCGCCACCGAGGCCGGTGCGGCCGTTGTTCAGGATCGCCATTGCCACCTTGAAGCCCTTGCCAACCTCGCCCAGGACGTTCTCCGCCGGGACCCGGACATCGCTAAAGGCCACCGTAGTGGTCGAGGAGGCGCGGATTCCCATCTTGTCCTCGTGCGGTCCGTGGCTGACGCCCTCCCAGCCGGCCTCGACGATGAAGGCGGTGAGCTTGCCTTCAGGGCCATCGGTGCGCGCAAACACCGTGTACAGCCCGGCGATCCCGCCGTTGGTGATCCAGATCTTCTCGCCGTTGAGCAGCCAGCTGCCGTCCTCCTGCAGGGTGGCCTTGCAGCGCACCGCAGCCGCGTCCGAACCTGCCCCCGCTTCGGTCAGGCAGAAGGCCGCGATGGTCTCGCCGCTGGCGAGCGACGGCAGATAGCGGGCCTGTTGCTCTTCCGTGCCGAACAGCAGGATCCCTTTCATCCCGATGGAGCTGTGCGCGCCGATGGTCAGCGACACCGAGCTGTCGTGGCTGCTGGTTTGCGCCAGCACCCGGGCATAGGCAGCGTTGGAAAGTTCCAGGCCGCCGTGGGTCTCGCCGATGATCAGGCCGAACAGGCCCATCTCGCGCAGCGCCTGGATGAACTCCTCTGGCTGCTCGCCGATCCGGTCCATCTCCACCAGATCCGCCGCCTGATCGCCAAGGAAGCGGTCGATGGCGTCGGTCATCATCCCCAGCATCTCGCGATCGCGTTCGCGCATCTGCGGGTAGGGGAACAGGTTCTCTTCGACGATCTCGCCGAAGAACAGATTCTTGGCGACGCTGAGCTCGGTCCGCAGTTTTCCTACGGTTTCGGCTTTATCAGTACTTTGGCTGGTTTCAGTGTTCACCGAAGGCTCCGTCTGTCGCTGACCCCAATGGTCGGTCAGATCAGTATAGCGAGGTTCCATACGCTTGCGTATGTTTTGCCTGAAGGAGCACCAATCGGGCATTGCACTGGCACAATGTCGCGCCCGCCGCCGAAGGAATGCTGCCGATGTCGCTGCGCCTTGCCCTGATTCAGGCCGATACCTGCTGGCATGACGCGCCGGCCAATCGCGCGCTCTATGGTGCCGAAGTCCGACGCATGGTCGGCGCGGCCGACGTTGTGCTGCTGCCCGAGACCTTTCTCTCGGGCTTCTCCAACGATGCCGCGGCGGTCGCCGAGGGCATGGATGGCGAGGGCGTGGCCTGGCTGCGCGAGCTGGCCGTCGAGTGTGGGCTGGTGGTGGCCGGCAGCCTGGTCATCCGCGGCGCTGACGGCCGCGCGGTCAATCGCTTTATCTGGATGCCGCCGGATGGTCACGCGGTGATCTACGACAAGCGCCATCTGTTCCGGATGGCCGGCGAGCATCAGCGCTATGCGCCGGGCACTGCCCGACCAGTGATCAGCTATCGCGGCTTCCGGATCCTGCCGGCAGTCTGCTATGACCTGCGCTTTCCAGTCTGGTTACGCAACCGGGTCGGCGCCGATGGAGCGCTGGAGTACGACCTGATGTTGCTGGTGGCCAACTGGCCGCGCCCGCGCCGAGAGCACTGGCGCACCCTGCTGCGGGCCCGAGCGATCGAGAATCTGGCCTATGTGGCGGCGGTCAACCGGGTCGGTACTGACGGCAACCAGATCGACTATGCCGGGGACAGTGCAGTCATCGACTTTCTCGGGCAGCCGCTGGTGGAACTGGGTGCCCAGCCGCAGGCGGTGATCGTTGAACTCACCCGCGAAGGGCTGGATGCGCATCGGCAGCGCTTTCCGGCGCAGATGGATGCTGACGGGTTCTCGGCGGATTGGTAGTGGCGGGGACCAATGGGGAGGGCCCAGGGAAGAGGGCTCAGGGAAGAGGGCACAGGGAAGAGGGCACAGGGAAGAGTGCCCAGGGTCCAGCGGTAGGCGCGTGACGTTGAGTCTGCCAGCGGACCGAAATCTCGTTTCCGCAGATGCGGGCAGCATTCCCGCGGTCCAAGTAGCGGCGCTTGAAGGACCGCGGGCGTCTCGCCCGCATTGGCGCGATGCGTCACTGTACGTGGTCGATCGGAGGCGAAGTGGCCTTCGGTCTGTCTGCGGACCGAAGCCTCGTTTCCGCTGATGCGGGCAGGATGCCCACGGTCAAAGTTGGGGCGCTTGAAGGACCGCGGGCGTCTCGCCCGCATTGGCGTGATGCGTCACTGTACGTGGTCGATCGGAGGCGAAGTGGCCTTCGGTCTGTCTGCGGACCGAAGCCTCGTTTCCGCAGATGCGGGCAGGATGCCCGCGGTCCAGGTCGCGGCGCTTGAAGGACCGCGGGCGTCTCGCCCGCATTGGCGCGATGCGTCACCGTACGTGGCCGATCGGAAGGGGCATGGCCTCCAGTCTGCCGGCGGACCAAAGCCTCGTGGCGGCGGATGCGGGCACAAGTCCGCGGTCCGTGAATGCGGCAAAGCCGCCTGTGCCAACTGCCTCAGGCCCCGCGCAAATGCCTGCTCTGCCGCGAAGGAGTGGCGCCCGCTGCGCGCTGGGCTCGGGGCAGTGGTCGCGGAGCGTCGCCGCTTTCGAAGGCCAGTCGCGCGCGGCCGCCGCTTGCCTGGTAGTCATTGATCAGCGCTTCGGCGACCGCGGTTGGATCCAGTCCGCGCTGATCAGTCAGATGCCGATGGACCAGGTGCACCATCCGCTCCAGCGCCAGTGCGTGGGTCTTGCCGGTTTCGGCGTACAGCCAGTCGCTGAAAGCGAGAAAACGGGCAAAAGGCGAATCACCCAGCAGCAGCGGCAGGGTCCGCAGGTAGCGCCCGGAGTTGGCGATCATGTCCCAGTAGCGGGCGAAGCGGCCGAGCCGCTGGAAGGTGGGGAAGTCGATCTCATCGGTAGCCAGCACGTTGTAGGGTGGGTCTGGATTGAAGCGCAGCCCGAAGGCCTCGGTGTGGCGATCAATCGGCGCCCCGCGCAGTCTTTTCAGGATCCCGAACTGGATCTCCTGTGGTCCCAGCGCGACCAGCTGATCGAAGCCTCTGGCAAAGCTGTCGATGCCTTCGCCCGGCAGTCCGGCAATCAGATCCACGTGCAGGTGGGCCTGGGTGTGCGCGCGTAACCAGCGAATGTTGGCCTGGGCCACGGCGTTCTTCTGCCGCCGCGAGATTCGGCTTTGTACCGCTTCATCGAAGGACTGAATCCCGATCTCGAACTGCAGGGTGCCTGGGGGGAAGCGGGTCACCGTCTGCTTCAGCTTCTCCGGCAAATGGTCCGGAATCAGCTCGAAATGCACAAACACTGGATCGTCGGGGGCGAATTCCAGCTTGTCCAGGAAGAAGTCCAGGATCGCCAGCGAGGTATCGACCTTCAGGTTGAAGGTGCGGTCGACGAACTTGAACTGGCGCGCGCCGCGCTGGTAGAGCTGCTCCAGCTCTGCCATGAACGATTCCAGCGGGAACGGCCACGCGGTCTTGTCCAGCGCGGAAAGACAGAACTCGCACTTGAAGGGGCAGCCGCGCGAAGCCTCGACATAGAGAAATCGCTTGCCGACGTCGATATCGGTGTACTCGCCATAGGGCAGGGTAAGGGTGTCCAGCGGCGGCTGTTTGCCGGCAATGACCTTGGTCGCAGGCTTCCCGCCGGCGCGCAGTTGCCCCACCAGTTCGGCAAAACTGAGGTCACCCCAGCCGGTAATGACGTAGTCGGCCAGATCGCAAATGCGCTGCTGATCGCACTCATAGCTGACCTCGGGACCGCCGAGCACCACGATCACCTCGGGCGCGATCCGCTTCAGCTGCGCCACCAGGCGGGTCGATTCCTCGACATTCCAGATGTACACGCCGATTCCGACGATCTGCGGCCTCTGTGCCAGCAGCTTCTCCACCATTTCCTCGGTCTTCTGTCCGATCACGAATTCGACGATCGCGCTGTGCTCACGCAGCTCGCCGAGATTCGCGCGCAGATAGCGCAGACCCAGCGAGGCGTGGGCGTAGCGGGCGTTGAGGGTAGTGAGCAGAATGGAGGGCATGAGGTCTGGAGAAGAAAGGGCACAGGGCAAAGGGCGCAGGGCCCAGTGGGTTGATTGTCTAGCCTTTTGTCCAGCGCAGGCTGGCGAACAGCGATTCAATTTCGCGGCGTTCGCGCTCGAAATAGTATTCTGCCGGCGCGTAGTAGAGCAGAAACTGCAGTCGCTGATCGGCGACAAAGCCCAGGCCCAGCGCGCGATAGTGCAGGCCCTGGGCGTTGGCAAAGCGCAATTCCAGTTCGAAGCCGGGAAGGTCACCGACTTCCCTGGGAGCCAGCCTGATTGATTCAGGGTCGATCGCGCCTGCCTCGCGCAGACCGGCCACAATCAGCTCCTGAAGTTCCAGGGCGTTCATGCTGGCGCGATAGCGCAAGCCCTCGCCGCGCTTGTTGCGCTGATCCAGGTCGAAGATGAAATCGCCATCCTTGATCCCGGTGTAGATTTCCAGCGCGTTGAGCTGCGGGCCGTCGATGGTCCACTGCCGTTCACCCTTGACCCCGCGCTGGGTCCACGCGGTGCCTGGACGCAATTGCAAGCCGTCGACCTGCACCGATCCTGGACGCACCAGCCCATTGCTGGAGCAGCCCGCGATGAAAAGGGCGATCAAAGGCAACCAGCGCAGAACCATCATGAGCCCTCCAACTGGTTGATCAGCTGCTCGATCATCGCTTGTTCCGGGGCCTCAGGCTGCGCCCGCAGGAACTGTCGGTAATCGGCGGCGGCGCCGGACGGGTCACCCAGCTTGGCGCGGACCTGGGCGCGCTGCCGATAGGCGACCGCTGGCGCCTGCGGCAGCGCCAGTACCTCGTCGTAGGTGGATAGCGCGCGCTGCAGGTCACCTTCAGCGGCGCGCAGGCGGTACAGCTCGGCCAGCGCGTAACGGGTGCTGACATCGGCTTCCGGCCAACTGAGCAGGCGGCGCAGCAACACTTCGCTTTGCGCATAGTGACGCCGGCCCAGTTCATCGTCCAGCCACTGCCCGCGCCAGGGCGCAATCAACGCCTGATAGCGCGAGCGGTGATCGCTGCCTGGGCCCAGCTCTGCGCCCTGCCTGCCAAGCTCGCTGGCGCGCTCTTCGGTGGCCGGGTGGGTGGCAAAAATTCCGCTGAGCAGCGCCTTGTCACGGACCCGGTCTTCCTCCCACATCGATTGCCACAATCGTCCCGGCGCGCTCGGGTCATAGCCGGCCTGATGGATCCGCTCCAGCCCGTAACGGTCGGCCTGACGCTCCAGATCGCGACCGTAGGCAAACAGCGCCGCATAGCCGGAGACCGCCCCCGCAACGCCGACCAGTCCGGCGCCAAAGGCGCCGCCGGCGACGCTCAGGCTGGCCACCACGTTCTCGGTGCGCTTGATCTGGCGCCAGCGGGCGAGGGTGTCGCGATGGCGGAAGTGGGACAGCTCATGACCGAGCACGAAGGCCAGCTGGGCTTCGTCTTCCACCCGCAGCAGCAGGCCGGTCCACACCAGCATCACTCCGTTGGGATACATCGCCGCGTTGAAGTAGGGCTCGCGAATCAGATAGATGCGCAGGTCCTCGCAATAATCAGGAGCAACTTTGCAGCTGACATCATTGAGATAGCGCTGTAGTTCCGGGTCGTTGACTCGCGCCGGCGAACTCGCCAGCGATTCCTCGATCTTCACCATTTGCGCCCACAGCCCGGCCTCGTCACTGCTGACATCGGTCGGCTGGTAACCAACCGGCGCAGGTGGCGGTGGCGCCACTGCGCATGCGTTTAGCCACAGCAGCGCGATCAGAGCGCCTACCCGAACAATGCGGCGGTTCACAGGGGCAGCCCCTGAAGCAAGCTATCGATCGCGACCCGCGCAGTCTCCGCCTCACGCAGATCACCGCGCTGGGCGACCAGCAGATTGAACCAGATCACCTTGCCGTTGCGCAGATCCACCAGCGAGGCGACCCCGATCTGGGTCCCTCCCGAAGCGCCGACGCCGAGCAGCGGACCCAGCACCATCAGCGCCTTGCGCCCGGCGCTGGCATAGCTGTCGCGGACCAGCACGAAAAGCGCATAGCGGGCCTGATCGGGTGCCCGCAGCGCACTGACGCCCGGTCCCAGGGTCCAGTCGAAACGGTCTCGCTTGGTCGGCAGCAGTTCCGGCGCCAGTTCGGCGTTGAGAATGCTGTTGGCCAAAGCCTGATAGAGCAGTTCGATCTGGCGGCGCGCTGCTCGATCCTCGGCTTCGCTCAACTCGGACAGGGTGAGGACCCCGGCACCGCGGGCGGCAAGACGCTGGCGCAGCTCGCGGTCCAGGTGGGTTCTGGCCTGCTCGGTCCAGTCTGCACGCAGCTCGGTCAGCCCGCTCGGCATGAGGCTGTAGAGCTCCACATCGGGTTCGATCAGCACCACGCTGGACCCAGCGCCCAGCG
>JAGRJL010000612.1:0-3121 GCA_020442775.1 Lysobacterales bacterium
GCTGGGCGGTCGGTCAGGCAGCAGCACGTCTGGATCAGCCGGCGCGGATACCCGCAGATCGGGAGGTCGCGATGATCGCCGGGGACCGCGCGGTGGGCTTGGGCCAGTGGCTGGGCCGCTTGCCGCAGCCGCATGACGGCACGGTGGCGGTGGCGGAAACCCGTGTTCCGGGGCTGCAGGCACATCGGGTGATCCATGCATCGCATACCGGGCTGGTGTTTTCGGCCGAGGTTGCCGACGCTTGCGAGCGCTTCCTGAAAAACGGGCATTTCGCTCAAGGCGACCGCTGATCGGCCGATCGGCGCTGCTGATACTGGCTTGGGAAACCGCGTCAGGGTAGGCTTCGCGCCCTATTCAATCACGCCGGTGGCGACCGTCAGGCGACTGTCGCGCGCGCAGACACATCAGGAAATCGGTATGGCAGGACATAGCAAGTGGGCCAATATTCAACACCGCAAGGGCAAACAGGATGCTGCGCGGGGCAAGATCTTCACCAAGCTGGTGCGTGAAATCCACGTCGCCACCCGCACCGGTGGCGCCGATGCAGACGGTAATCCGCGTCTGCGCCTGGCCATCGACAAGGCGGTGGCGGCTTCGATGCCCAAGGACAACATCGAGCGCGCGATCAAGAAGGCCTCCGGTGACCTGGAAGGGGTGAGCTACGAGGAGCTGCGCTACGAAGGCTATGCGCCGGGTGGTGTGGCCGTGATCGTTGACTGCATGACCGACAACAAGAATCGCACGGTGGCCGACGTGCGCCATGCCTTCAGCAAGTTCGGCGGCAATCTGGGCACCGATGGCTCGGTGGCCTACCAGTTCCAGAAGCTCGGGGTGCTCTCTTTTGCGCCCGGGGTGGACGAGGAAAAGGTGATGGAAGTGGCGCTGGAGGCCGGTGCCGAGGACGTGCGCAGCTTTGACGAGGACAACTCGGTGGAAGTCATCACCACCCCGGAAGACTTCGACGCGGTTTGCGCGGCGATGGAAGCCGCCGGGCTCAAGCCGGATGATGCCGAAGTCACCATGCGCGCCGAGAACGACATCAGCCTGGAAGGCGAGCAGGCCCAGACCGTGGCCAAATTCCTAGACTGGCTGGAAGAAATGGATGACGTGCAGAACGTCTATTCCAACGCCGACCTGGGTGCCGATGCCTACGACTGATCCGGGTGCAGGCGCTGCCCGCGGCGGCGCCTGATCATGCGCATCCTGGGAATCGATCCGGGATCGCGTCGGACCGGCGTCGGGGTCGTCGATTCCATCGGTCACCGGGTGGTTCATGTGCACCACCAGGTGATCGCCACTCGGGACGAAGATTTTCCCAGCCGGCTCAAGGACATCTTCGAGGGCATCGCCGAGGTGATCGATCTCTACAAGCCGCATGAAGCGGCAGTGGAGTCGGTATTTCTGTCACGCAATCCCTCCTCCGCACTGAAGCTGGGTCAGGCCCGCGGCGCCGCGATCTGCGCCGCGGTCGCCGCCCATTTGCCGGTGCATGAATACGCGCCCACCGAGATCAAGAAGGCGGTGGTCGGCAGCGGCCGCGCCGACAAGGCGCAGGTGCAGCACATGGTCACGCTGCTGCTCAATCTGAGCGAACTGCCCGATTCCGACCCCGCCGATGCGCTGGCGGCGGCGGTGGCCCATGCCCACCATCGCCAGACCGGTGATCGGATCGGGCTGCCCACCCGCTGGCGCGGGCGCCGCTGAGTACAGCGGCACCATTGCCAGAAGTCATTGGAGTTGCTCGGCGCTTCAGGTCAGGTGTAGGTCTGGCGCGCTAAAACGGCGCTCCAGCGGAATTTGGGAGTCAATCACTGATGCCACGGCGACATCTGTCAGGGCTTCCGCTGCGATTGCTCCGGCGTGCACGCCGCCGTTCCGCACGCTGAACTGGCGCCGCTGACCAGCGGTTATCGCCGACGTCGGCCGCTGGAGCAGGGCCGAGGCTGGCGTGTGTTGGTGCAGGTCAGCTGGCTGTCGGCTCGTGTAGTCGTCGCTGCCGCCGCGCTGGCGCTGCTCGCCCATGCGCTGCTGCTGTGGCTGTGGCTACAGGAAAGCGCGCGGCCAGCGCCGCCGCTGCCACCCGGCGAAAGGCTGAGCGTGCAGCTGCATGATCCGGCACCCCTGCTACCGACCGCGGAGATCGCCCCGCCAACGGAGACGACCACCGCGCAAGCGCCGCCGGCTCGGACTGAGGTGCCTGTGGCGCCGACGCAAACCATCGTCGAGCCGGAGATCAGCGCGCCGCTGGTGGTTGATCAGCACAGCGAGCGGGTCGCGATCGACTGGCAGAGCGCGAGGGAACAGGCCGCGCGTGATCAGCTGGGCGCGCCAGCCAGCCGCTCCCGGCCCTCGATCGGCGCGCCCTTGCCGCGTCTGCCGGGCGAGCGGGCCGACCCCTGGGCCGCGCCGCTGCTGACCCCGTCCCAGCGCCTGCAGCAGATTGGTCAGATGCGCTCGCAGGATCAGCTGGTGGGCGGCGACGGGCTGCATTCGCTGGTCGCCGCCGGACCGATGGAGCAGGAAATCAATCGCCGTATCCAGGACCTGCAGAGTGAGTGCCACCCCACCGCCGACGGGCGCTTGCGCTGCCCGCGGCGGCGCTAATCGGTGATCGTCTGAATCCGTGTGACAACGGCCCTCCGGCCGCCAGTCGCAGTAGACGCCTGAAACTTCCGGGCTAGACTCGGGTATCCCCTATCTGGCGCAGCGCAAGAGGCTCGATGAACACTCATATCATTCATCCAGGACCGGAGCACCTGGACCGGTTGTCCCTGCTGTTCGACGCCTATCGGCAGTTCTACGGCAAGGCTGGCGATCTGCCCGGCGCCCGTGAGTTCCTCCGTCAGCGGATGCTGCATGCCCAGTCGATCCTGCTGCTGGCGCTGGACCAGGAGGATCAGGGGGCCGGCTTCGTCCAGCTGTATCCCTGCTTCTCTTCTACCCAGATGGCCCCGATCCTGATCCTGAACGACTTGTTCGTCGCCCCTTCCTATCGCCGCCATGGGGTCGGCAGGGCTCTGATGGAGGCCGCCCATCGCTACGGACGCAGCGTCGGTGCGCTCTGCCTGCAGCTGGAAACCGGCGCCGACAATCGCCAGGCGCAGGCGCTGTACGAATCCCT
>JAGRJL010000612.1:3255-6384 GCA_020442775.1 Lysobacterales bacterium
CCTTGATCGAGCAGCCTCGCCCATGACCCAGCCAGACCCGCTTCGCGCCGGCATTGCCAGTCGAGACTGGCTGCGGCAGTCCATCGCGGTCCTGCAGCAGGAGGCGGCGCGTTCGGCCGACACTCACCTGCTGCGTCTGGCTTTTCCCGGCTTTCCGGGGATCGATTTCTATTTCAAGGATGAGGCCTCGCACCCTTCGGGTAGCCTCAAGCACCGGCTCGCCCGCTCGCTCTACCTGTATGCCCTGTGCAACGGCCGACTGAGCCAGGGCCAGGCGGTTGTCGACGCCTCCTCGGGCAGCACTGCGATCTCCGAGGCCTGGTTTGCGCGTCTGCTGGGCTTGCGCTTCACCGCAGTAATGCCGGCCGGCACCGCGCCAGGCAAGATCGCCGACGTGCGCGCGCTGGGCGGCCATTGCGAGCTGATCGAGGACCCGGCCCAGGTGGCCGCCGGTGCGGCGGCGCTGGCCGATGCAGGCGCCTGTCACCTTGACCAGTTCGGGATGGCCGAGCGCGCCACCGACTGGCGCGGCAACAACAACATTGCCGAATCGATACTGGCGCAGATGACGCTTGAGCCACACCCGCAGCCGGCCTGGATCGTCTGCGGCGCCGGGACCGGTGGCACCTCGGCGACCATCGGTCGCTACCTGCGCTACCGCGGTCTGGACACCCGGCTGTGCGTGGCCGAACCCCGTGGTGCGGCCTTCGCGGTGGGCTGGCGCAGTCGTTCGATGCAGGCACGGGCTACCGCAGGTACCCTGATCGAGGGCATCGGTCGGCAGTGCGCCGAACCCAGCTTTCTCTTTGATGTGGTCGATCGGGTGCTGGAAGTCGACGACGTCCAATCGGTCGCCGCGACCTGGCTGCTGCCGGAACTGCTGGGCGGCCGCTATGGCGGATCATCGGGGACCAATCTGGTCGCCTGCCTGCAGCTGGCGACCGAGATGCGGAAACGCGGGGAGCGCGGCAGTATCGTCAGCCTGCTGTGTGATCGCGGCGAGCGCTACCAGCAAACGCTGTTTGACCCGCAGTGGCTGGCTGCGCACGGGATCGCGCCGGAAGTCGAGCTCCAGCAGCTGCGCGAGCGGGTGATGGGTCGGTGAGGACCAGTGCTTCCGGGTTCAGGGGGTTTGCTGCAGCTGCTCCAGATTGCGCTGGCTGGCAACATCATCGGGATTGATTCGCAACGTCTGCTGGTAGGCAAGGATTGCGCCGCTGCGATCACCCTCCCGGGCCCGCAGCCAGGCCAGGGTGGCCCACCATGCGGCGCTGTTCGGCGGCGACGCGATCTCCAGCGCCTGGCGCGCGGCGCGGTAGGCGGCCTCGGCATCGTTCGCAGCCCCGGCTGCGCTCAGCTGATCGGCGCTGCGGCTCAGGGCCACCGCGGTCAACAGACGCTGTTGCGGGGTCAGTGCAGTGTCGCCGGGGCGCAGCAGACTCAGGCCCTTTGTCCACGCCCGCGCGGCCGCCTGGGGATCGCCGAGCAGCTCACTGACCTGCCCATGCAGCAGCCAGGCGCGCGGTACGCTGGGCGCGGCGGTGACCACGTGTTCACTCCAGCGGCGCAGTTGTGGCAGCTGCCGTGCCGGATGGGCTTCGCTCAGTGCCTGCTGCAGCGCCTGGATCACCGGTAGTGCCGAGTAGGGCTGGGTGCGCAGGGCTGGACCTGGATCCGCGCTGGCGGCATCGCCGCTCCCCAGGAGCGCCTGATGTGCTGATCCCAGCGCCAGACTGACCGCGCATACAGGCGCGATCAGCAGGATCGCCCAGGCAGCATCGAAACGCCGAGTGGCTGAGCGCTCACGCTCGGTTTGCGCTGCCGCCGACAGCTGCAGCGCGGCACCCAGGGCGATTGCGGCGACCAGGTCGGCGGCCGCGCTGGGGACACTGAACAGGCCGTCGATCAGCCAGATCAACAGCATTGCGACCAACACCGGCAGCGGCTCAAGGCCCCGCTCACCCGTTCGCGGAGCCTGCATGGCAGATTCACGTCGAACCGCGGTCGCCAGCCGCCGGGCGATCGTCAATCCCAGGGCCCCCGCAACAATCAGGCCGATCAGACCACCTTCCAGCAGTCGGTCCAGCGGTCGGCTGTGGCTGCGATCGGCCCAGCGATCCCAGCCGGAGGCTTCCAGCGCAGCGCTGTTCAGCCGTGCCGAGCGATGGCGGGTGAGCGCCGGCTCGATGGCGTCCGGTCCATGGCCCAGCAGTGGCCGCCAGGACGCCCACCGGTCAGGGCTGCCGTTGGCGTGAACCAGCACATCCGGCGTGAGCATGGCACTCAGCGACGCCTGGTACAGCTCCCCCCGGATCGCGACCGACGCCGGTCGCCACGCCAACGCCGCGACCATCAGCCCGATCAGCAAGGTGGCGCTGACCCATCGTTGCCACGTTCTGGTTGGTGGCAATCGCCAAAAAGCCAGCGCCAGCCCACCGATCAGCGCGCCCAGCAGGGCCGCGCGCCCGCCGCTGCTCAGCAAGGCCATGGTCTGCAGCAGGACCAGTGCCAGGGTCCAGCGCCGGCTGGGGTGGACCAGCGCCTGCAGCGGCAGGGTCAGCGCCAGGAAGCTGGCCAGAAAGGCCGGATTGCCCAGCGCGGCGCTGCTGCGGTAGCCCCAGCTGGCGGCAACGGCGAAGTCCGCCAGAGCCCATATCGACAGCGCGGTGCCGATTCTCGCGATCCAGCCAAGCAGCGAGCGGCAGCCGCCGCTGCCTGCCACCTGCGCCGCTGCCAGCACCAGCAGCCACCAGGCCAGCTCGCTGAGCAGCCCCAGTCCGCGCTGTGCGCCGCCGAACAGCGACACCGTGGGGTGCAGCGCGATGGCGCTGCTCAACCCAACCGCCAGCAGGTGCGCTGCCAGCAGGATGCGCAGCCAGAAATCGCTCAGGGCCGGATTTCGTGCCCTGCTGCCAAGCATCAGCAACAGCGTGAGCAAGGCGCCGGCGAGCATCAGGCATCGGCGCCACAGTTCGGGTTGGGTCGGGGTCAGCAGGGCTGGCCACAGGCCGACCAGCAGCACGCAGGCGATCAGCAGTCGCCGGCTCCAGACCGCCCAAGCTTGGTCGACAGGACGATCGTCCGGGCGCGGCCGGATCATCGCACTAGCCCGCATTCTTCATGAACCTT
>JAGRJL010000613.1 GCA_020442775.1 Lysobacterales bacterium
TGTACTCGGTCTGACCACCCAACATATCGCCCGACCAGGTTGCCACCACATCGATGCCGTCGGTTTCGGTATCGAAGTCGTTGGTGAAGAAGCGGAAGTTCTGCAGGTTGGCCGCGCTGGTCACGCCAGAGGCCACCAGGTCATCGATTTCCTCAGGCAGCAGCGAGAACAGCTGGGAGACGGTGATGCGGTCCTTCAGCTCGATGTTGAAGTAGTCCACGGTCACGCTGACCGGACCCACGTCGAAGACCGCGCCCAGGGTGAAGTTGGTGGATTCTTCCGGCTCCAGCGGCTGGCCGCCGCGCAGCAGCGCCACCGGGTTGGTCGAGGGGATGGTGCCGTTGTTGACCAGATCGTTGAGGACGAAGTCAAACTCGGTGGAGACGTTGAAGGCGTTGGACTGACCGGGCGTCGGCGCGCGGAAGCCGGTGCTGAAGCTGCCGCGGAAGGCGAGCCGGTCATTGACCCGGTAGTTGGTGGCCAGCTTGCCGTTGGTGGTGGTGCCGAAGTCGTCGAAGTCTTCCCAGCGCAGCGCTGCGGCGATCAGCCAGTTCTCGGTCGGATTCCACTCGACGTCGCCGTACACCGCCACGTTGTTGCGGGAGAAGCGACCTCCGGCGATGTCGGAGAAGCCGGGGAAGCCGTTGGAGGCGGCGGAGAAGCCCTGCGCGGCCAACGGTCCGATGGCATAGGACTCCGGCTGGCCGACGGTGATCTCGAAGCTCTCCTCACGGAATTCCGCACCACCGGCGAGGTTGACCGTATCGCTGATCGGGTAGGACAGATCCAGGTTGAGGTTGTACTCCTCCTGGGTGTAGGCACCGGGATCAAAGTTGACCGGGGTGTTTGGACCCAGCGAGGCATTCACGGTGTTGTTGATGAAGAAGTCCACATCGTTGTAGCCGAGGCCAGCGCTGATATCCCAGCGCAGCCCGTTGTCCCATTCGCCGCGGAAGCCGGCGACGATCGCGTAGTCTTCCACTTCGCCGCCGAAGCGCGGGGTGAAGCCGCCCGGGAAAAGTTCCTGGAACGAGAAACAGTTGGGATCGCCGAAAACCTGCGCCAGGGCGGTCGGATCGGGCACGTTGTTGGTGATGGTCACCACCGGGCAGCCGACGCCGTCATTGGGGGTCAGATCGCCGATCAGCAGGGTCTGGCCACCGTCGGCGCTGTAGACCGCGCCACGATTGTTCGGGTTGCGGAAGTAGAAGCCGCCTTCGACCTCCTTCTGCACGTAGTTGCCGTGGCCGTAGAACTCGACGCTGTCGGTGACGTCGATGCCGAAGTTGGCCCAGAACTTGAAGTCGCCGCGCACCTCCGGGGAGCCCCAGATCTGCGCCGGATCGGCGACCGCGGTGTTGCCCGCCAGGATCAGGGCAGCGGCGTCGTCGCGCTGCACGCTGCGATCGGTGGGGTCGGTCTTGCCGTATTCGAAGCTCATGTTGAGGAAGCCGGCGTTGGTCAGCGGCAGACCGAAGTTGCCGGACACCGTGTACATGTCGCCGTCGCCTTCGTAATAGCTGCCCGCGCGGGCTTCCATGGTGGCGCCGTGATTGTCGTCCTTGAGCAGGAAGTTCATCACCCCGGCGATGGCGTCGGAGCCGTACTGGGCCGAAGCGCCGTCACGCAGCACTTCGACCTGGCGCAGCGCAATCGAGGGAATCGCGGAAATATCCGGACCCTGCGCGCCGTCGGCCACGCCGTTGCCCAGCCAGTAGATCACCGCCGCGCGATGGCGGCGCTTGTTGTTGATCAGCACCAGGGTGTGATCAGGCGCCAGGCCACGCAGGTTGGCCGGGCGGACGATGGTCGCCGCGTCCGAAATCGGCTGCGCGTTGACGTTGTAGGAAGGCACCACGTTGCGGATCAGATTGCTCAGGTCGGTGTCGCCCTGACGAAATCTTCCCCCGAGATCACGTCCACCGGCACCGCCGATTCAGTCACTGAGCGCGGTCTGGCGCGGGAGCCGGTGACCACCATCTCGTCGATCATTTGCGCTTCGTCTTCACCGCTGGCGTCCTGGGCGAAGGCGTTGTTCATCGCAAAGCTGCCGGCCAGTGCCGCGGCAATGGCAATGCACAGCGCGGTCTTGCTACGTGGATATTCCAAACTCATTACTCGTGCTCCCCAGAGAAATGTTAAGTTTTTGTGACCCGGTGCGGGAGTCTCGCGCGCGTCGCTGCAAATTGCAATGCGCTTGCGTCAACTCAGAAATTGAGAGTTCGCGAGTGTTGCGATCAGTTATCCGCTGTTCGAGGCCATTCGGCCCAACTTGAAAAACTTGTGTCCCAGGAGCCGCCATGTCCACAGAAGCCTTCGAAATCAATCGTGAGTCCTGGGACCAGCGCACCCGGGAGCACTGGCACTCGCGTTTCTATGACGTCGACGGCTTTCTTGCCGGCAAATCCTCGCTCAATCCCCTCGATCTGGCCGAGGTTGGCGAGGTCCGCGGCCTGTCGATGCTGCACCTGCAGTGTCACTTCGGCCTGGACACGCTGTCCTGGGCGCGG
>JAGRJL010000614.1:0-1205 GCA_020442775.1 Lysobacterales bacterium
CGCCAGGCGTATTCGCCGCGATGCAGGCCCAGGTCGCCACGGGTATCGACCGCCGCCAGGCGCCAGTTGCGCTGTGCGCCGTTCCAGCGTGCGCGCAGCGCGTAGCCGGGTCGGCCATCCAGATCGGCGCTGAACGGGGTGCTGCCGTCATCGTCCTGATCACCGAAAATGGCCGGATTCTGCAGTGACGCCAGCGGCGGCAGCGGCAGGGTCTCGCCAAAATAGGACAGGCGATCGTGCCAGGCAAAGCCGCGCCAGGCCAGCAGCGCGCCGCTGGCATCGTTGTGGGTGTACACGCTGGCGCCCAGCTCCCAGCTGCGCCCGTCGTCCAGCTCCCGCCGCCAGCTCAGATCCACCCCCAGCGGGCGAAATTCTTCGGCGATCCAGCTGTTGAGCGCGGAATGAGTCAGGGTATAGGGACTGACCCAGAGCTTCTCCACGTTCTCCAGCGAGGTCGGCAGGAAGAACTGCCCCGCGCGCAGCTGCCAGCGTTGTCCTTCACCGAACCAGCGCCGCTGGACGAAGGCCTCGACCAACCCGAGATCCCGGCCGACTGCGTTGTCTTCAAAGCGCGCGCCCAGATGCAGCTGGGCCGACCAGTGCACCCCGCTGCTGAACTCAATCAGCACGCGCTGCTCCAGTCCGGCAGCGAAGTGGCCGCCGTCGGCGCTATCCCCGTTGAGGAAGCGGCCCAGTCCGCCTTCGGTCCAGCTGGTCGGTGCATCGCTGTAGCCGCTGCGGGCCGCGATGAACCCAAGAACTTCCACCTCCGCCTGCGCGGAAACGGATGCGCAGCCCAGCGCCAGCACCAAGCCGAGCCGCTGAGCCGAATTAGCCACTCAACGCGCCGCCACAGCTCGATCCCTGACCTGCGGTACAGCCATAGCAATGATCAGCAACGCGGATATTGCGCCTCTCCAGATCCACGGTCAGCAAATCACGCAGATGCACCGGCTTGTCGCTATCACCCAGGGGCAGGCCGAGCATCTGGTTGAAGTCGCAGTCATGCACATGGCCCTGCCAGTCCACGCTGATCAGATCCCGGCACATCACCGCATCGAGATTGTCGGAGCGGTGTGCGCCCTTGAGCAGCGCCAGATAGCCGTCGAACTGCCCCCTGCTGATCAGGGTGCTGCCGAAGCGCTTGATCGGCATGTTGGCCAGCGAATAGAGGTGGTTGAAGACCAGCCCGAATTCCTCTCCCA
>JAGRJL010000614.1:1314-3120 GCA_020442775.1 Lysobacterales bacterium
TGATTGAGCCGGCGCAGCACCCGTATCGAACTGGCGAAAACCCCATCGCCACGCTGCTTGTCGACATTCTGCTCCTGATAGCAGGGCAGCGAGGCAACCAGTTCGACCTGATGCTGGACGAAGAACTCCGGAAGATCCTCGTAGCCGGGCTCCTCGACGATGGTCGGGTTGAGCCGATCCATGACCTTGACCCTGAGCGCCCGCGCCTGCTCCACCAGCGTGCGGAAATGCGGGTTCATCTCCGGCGAGCCGCCGGTCAGGTCCAGCGTTTCCACCGGCTGGCGGCGCAGGAACTCCAGCACGACCTCGATCTGCGCGGCGTCCATCAGCTCCTTGCGGGTGGGACCGGCATTCACGTGGCAATGCAGACAAGCCAGATTGCACAGATAGCCCAGGTTGACCTGCAGGGTGGTGAGACGACGTCGTTGAATGGCGGGGAAATCGCTGTTCGCCAAACGTGGCCAGGTGTCGTGCATCTTGTTCCTCGCTGCGGTGGGCGCCGGCAGATAAGACCGCGCCGGCAGCCGATGGCTTTCGCGATCTCGCCGCGAAAGTCAGGCGTCGCTACTGGATCGCACCGGTAGCGCGCTGCAGTATTCGCCGAGCGGCATCCCGGGTGAGTTCTTCGCGGATCAGCGCTTCTTCCTGACTGGCGCCGATGGCCGCCAATTCATCGAAGGCATAGTCGCGGGTGAGCACAAACTCTTCCCGGGCGATCAACTCCTTGCCAGCGGCATCGCTGAGCCTGAAGGCGACCCGGAGTTCCAATTCGTACTCACTGACTCTGGCCCGTGAATCCACCGCCAGCACCCGACGATCAAAGCGTTCGCTGACCACCTCCAGGGTCGCCGCGTCGCTTTCGGCAAGTCGGGCGCCGGCCTGGACCAGCTCGCGCTCCAGCTGTCGGGACAACAGCCCCAGCGGATCGAGCTGCACCACCTGAACCTGACTCAATGCCGCTGGAAGCGGCGCCGCCTGGCGCAGCTGAAAACCACACCCGGCAAGCAGCACCAGGCAAAGGCAAAGGGCGTAACGGGTGAGCTGGAACATGCTTGGGCGGCCGAAAGCGGGGATCGAATCGGCAATGATAGCCAAATCACCGGAATGGGGAGCGTTCATCCCGGCCATCGGTTCAGCTCGGCTCGGTCGCGGACGAATCCATACGGCCAAACCCGCGCGTTCGCCACCACAGCATCACCATTGGCGGCGCACACAGATAGAACCATTCCCAGTTCTGCTGAAACAGCGCCGGCAGCACCTTCAGCGCCAGACTCAGTGCCGCCAGCAGCAGGGCCAGCGTCAGCGCCCGTCGCGACAACCCACCGCCGCGGCCGTAAAGTGCCGGCAGGGTCAGCAGCCACAGCGGCGAGAGCAGGATCAGATTCTCGTTACGGTGCGCCGCCCAGTGATCGGTGAAGCTGAGCCCCAGCAGCCCCAAACCGACGATGCCCCACACGGCCCCGCTGGTCGCGCGCAGCGCCGCACCGGCGCGCCCTGGCAAACGCAGCAGCACTGCCCACAACAGTCCTAGCGCCAGCCACCAGGGCCAGCGCTCAGGGAAGGCGCCGAGGGTCGGCCAGGCGCCGCCCAGAACCTGGTCGTCCACGACCAGTGGGTAGCTGCCGCCGGCATCGTTGGTCAATCGCATCTCGCTGACTCTTTCGGCCAGTTGCGAGGGCAGGAACTGTTCATCCCAGAGCGAAATCGGCCGATCTACCGCCTGCCCCAGACCCAGGTGGGTGCCGGCGTAGAGCCACCATTCGGGCGCGGTGGAAACCAGCGTGTAGTCGCGATAGCTCAAGCCTC
>JAGRJL010000615.1:0-1295 GCA_020442775.1 Lysobacterales bacterium
CAGTAGAAGGTTCATGAATAATGCGGGCTAGGGCAGCAGGAACTCGAACTCGAAAGCCAGCGCTTCACGTCCCGGATCGGCCACTTCAAACAGCAGAGGCATGCTCGACTCCACTGGAAATCCGCGCTGGATAATCCCTGGATCGGCCAGATACTCCTCCGGGCGGAAGCGGCGCATCGCGATCACCCGGTCATTGAGGTCGGCCAGCCGAACCTCGACCAGCGGAAAGGGTGCCGGCAGCTTGCCGCCGTTGTGCATGGTCGCGCTGATCTGCAGGGCGCCCTTGAGATTCTCGTGCGGCCGCACCTCGCGCTTGAGCAGGCTCAGCCCGCGAATGTCGCTTGGCAGCGGCAGCTGACAGCCCACCCGAACGCAGACGTCCTCCAGCCACGGCCGTACGTCGGGATTGGCGAGCAGCTTCTCGTGCTCGATGTAGAGCAGCTGACCGCCCAGGGTCAGCGCCAGCAGCACGCAGGACCAGGCCCAACCGGCGGAGGGCTTCTCGGTGACCGGCGCTGGCCGCATCCGTTCGACCGCGCTGGGCGGCGGCACCACCCACTCGCGGGTGTCGCCGCTGGCCGACGGTCTGGCAGCTGCCGCGGCTGAGGTACCTCTGGCTGGCGCCCGATCGCCGCGCGCAGACCTGCGGATCGGCTCTTCGCCGCGCGGCGAACGCGCTTCGAAGCGGGCCCGCTCCACCGCTTCGCCCGGCAGCTCATCGGGGTCGGTCGCCGCCAGCCATTCTCCCGGCAGGCGCGGTTCAATCCGGCCCTGGTGATTGACCGCCTCCACCTGGTCACCGGTCTTGGGGTGCATCGCCGGAACGCTCAGTACCGGCGGCATCTCGGAGGCATGCCGGCTGGGCAGGGTCTGAAAGCCGGCCTCCGGCAGATTTTCGGTCAGCGTTGCCAGAGCATCAAAGACACAACCGCAGTGTCCGCAACGCAGCCGCCCGCGCCCCTCCGCCACAGGGTGGGGGCCCACGCGATAGATCGTCAGGCATTCGGGACACTGGGTATACATGCGACAAGTGTAGCGGCTCGCGCTGGGCGTATCGCTAGCCTGCCGGGCTGAGAGCGCCAATCAGATCGCCGACCGGGTCAACCCATCGGTCTTCTGCAGGTAGCGTATTCTTGGCGCCGTGAATCCCCAACAACCGAAACTGGCATGGCGCAACCTACCGACTACCCCCGCGACCTGATCGGCTACGGCCGCCAGCCGCCACGCGCCGATTGGCCGGGGCACGCCAGGATCGCGCTGCAGTTCGTACTCAATTACGAGGAAGGTGGCGAAAA
>JAGRJL010000615.1:1362-1770 GCA_020442775.1 Lysobacterales bacterium
GATCGTCATCTGAGCATGGAGTCGATCTACGAATACGGCTCCCGAGCAGGTGTGTGGCGAATCCTCGGCGAATTCGAGCGGCGCCGACTGCCGCTGACGGTCTTCGGCGTGGGGATGGCGATGCAGCGCAATCCCGAGGTGGTCGCGGCGATGGTCGAACAGGGGCACGAAATCGCCAGCCACGGCTGGCGCTGGATTCACTATCAGAACGTGCCGGCCGAGGTCGAAGCCGAGCATCTGCGCCTGGCGGTGCAGATCCAGCGCGAGCTGACCGGCGCAGCGCCGCTGGGCTGGTACACCGGACGCGACAGCCCCAACACCCGACGCCTGCTGGTGGAGCACGGCGGCTTCGAATATGACGCCGACTACTACGGTGATGATCTGCCGCTATGGACCCGGGTGACCTGC
>JAGRJL010000616.1 GCA_020442775.1 Lysobacterales bacterium
AGTCCGTCGCTACCACGCACGGGGGACGTGAACGCCCGGCGCCGGCCGCTCACGCAGCACCTCGTGACGGAAGCGGAATAGCGCCGCCGGGCGTCCGCCGGTCGCATGTTCATGCTCACCGGTGCGCTCCACCAGCCCGCCATGCTCGACCAGTCGGCGGAAATTCTGGGTATGCAGCTTGTTCCCGGCCAGCGCTTCGACCACCCGCTGCAGCTGGGACAGGGTGAAGCGCTTGGGCAGCAACTCAAAAACCACCGGCCGATACTTGAGCTTGCCGCGCATCCTGCCCAGCGCTGTCGCCAGCATCCGCCGGTGGTCCCAGGCCATCGCCCTGCCCGCATGTGGCGATGGCGAAGCTGGATCAAACGCTGGCGATTCGGCCACCACGCCGATCTCCCAGAGCAGCTCATAGCGTTCCAGACAGCGCTCCGGATCCCACGGCGAGCGCTCCAGGCCAAAGCACAAGGCAATTCGCTCCCGCCGCACAGCATCGGTCCCCGCCCAACTGCGCAGCCGCGGTGCCAGATGGCTGTCGATGAAGCCGGGGCGGCCCTCGCGCCAGTCCTCCCATGGCAGAAAGGCATACCAGGGGCGCCAGTGCGCGCCAAGCTCCGGCGACGGAGCCTGTTCCCGAACCAGCGCCAGATAGGCAGTGGAAATCACCCGCGAGGGTTCGCTGCCGGGAGCACTGCCGCGGTCGCGATCACCGAAAGTGTAGAGCTGCTCCAGATAGCCCAGGTGCAGCTCGGTTTGCGCGCTCACCCAGGCCCGGATGCCGCGCTCCAGAGTCGGGTGCTGCTGGATGTCCAGCGGTCCGGAGGGCAGCGCCTCGAAGCTGGCCTCGGCTGGGCCGGCGACCGTCAGCACGCGTGGCACGTCATCGGTGACCGCGACGATCACCGCGTCCAGGCTGATACGCAGGGTGGTGGACATGGGCCGATTCTAAACCGGAAGCTGCACAATTCGGCTCGAGTTATTTGCGATCACAGCAGCATCCTGCCCGCTGATGGCGCGCTCCCGCTACAATCGCGCCCCCGCTTCACTGTCGTGAAAAACCATGCGTTTAAGTCAATTCCACCTGCACACCAGCAAAGAAACCCCGGCTGACGCCGAAATCGCCTCGCACCAGCTGATGCTGCGAGCCGGCATGATTCGCAAACTCGCTGCCGGGATCTATACCTGGACCCCGCTCGGACTTCGGGTATTGCGCCGAGTCGAGACGGTGGTGCGCGAAGAGATGGAGCGGGCGGGCGCGCTGGAAATGCTGATGCCTGCGGTTCAGCCGGCAGAGCTGTGGCAGGAAACTGCTCGATGGGAGCAGTTTGGCGGCCAACTGCTGAAAATTCGCGACCGTATGCAGCGCGATTTTTGTTTCGGCCCCACCCATGAAGAGGTGGTAACCGATTTTGCCCGCTTCGAAATCCGCAGCTACAAACAGCTTCCGCTGAACTTCTTTCAGATTCAAACCAAGTTCCGCGACGAGATCCGGCCTCGTTTCGGGGTGATGCGGGCTCGCGAATTCCTGATGAAAGACGCCTACTCCTTTCACCTGAGCCACGAATGTCTGGGCAAAACCTACCAGGTGATGTACGACGCCTATGCGCGGATATTTACCCGGCTGGGCCTGCGCTTTCGAGCGGTTGATGCCGATACCGGCGCCATCGGTGGCAGCGCCAGTCACGAGTTTCACGTATTGGCCGACTCCGGCGAGGACGCGATTGCGGTCTCCAATCAATCCGAATACGCCGCCAACGTAGAGATGGCCGAGGCGCTCGCGGTGGGATCAGCCGGCGCGGCAAATGCAGCGCTGACTCTGGTGGATACTCCGACCCAAAGATCGATCGAGGAAATCAGCCAGTTCCTCGATAAACCTGAAAGCGAATGTTTGAAAACCTTGCTGGTGCAAGGCAGCGAGGGACTGGTCGCACTTTGTTTGCGCGGCGATCACGAACTCAATGAAATCAAGGCGGGCAAGCTGGCAGAACTGGGCGGCGCCACCGCTCTGGCCAGCGAGGAGGCGATTCGCCAGCAGCTGGGATGCAACCCGGGATTCATCGGACCGGTAGGACTGCCCGCAGACATTCCGGTACTGGTTGATCGCAGCGCCGCCTTGTTGAGCGACTTTGTATGCGGCGCCAACCGCGAGGGCGCCCATTACGTGGGCGCCAATTGGCAGCGTGATGCCAGCCCGACTCGGGTGGTTGATATTCGCAAGGTGGTTGCCGGGGATCCTTCCCCGGATGGCCAGGGGGAACTCGAACTGGTCCGCGGAATCGAAGTCGGCCATGTGTTTCAGCTGGGGCAGAAGTACGCCGAAGCGATGGGCGCCAACGTACTCGATGAGCAGGGCAAGGCGCGAACCATGTACATGGGCTGCTACGGCATCGGGGTCTCCCGCATCGTCGCCGCAGCCATCGAGCAGAACCACGACGAGCGCGGCATCTGCTGGCCGGGCCCGATGGCGCCATTCCAGCTGGTGCTGTGTCCGATCTACAAGAAGGCCGATAGCCCGGTGGTCGACTACGTCAATACGCTCTACCGCGAGCTGCGCAATCGCGGCGTTGAAGTCGCCCTGGATGATCGCGGATTGCGCCCGGGCGTGATGTTTGCCGACCTGGAATTGATCGGCGTACCGCACCGTCTGGTGATCGCCGAACGCGGACTGGAAAATGATCAGATCGAGTATCGGCAGCGCCAGGCGACGGAAAATGAATTGTGGCCCCAGGCAGAGGTACTCACCCGAATACTGGAGCGACTCGGCAAAAACAGCGATTCAGTTTGATTTCGCCGGTAAATCCCGCAACTCAATGGCGAATTAGGGACAAGCGCTGCGATATACTCGAAACACGAGCGCTTTTTTGGCATCATCCGGGAGCCTCGTCCTGCACGAGTGGAAAATACGCCAAGAAGAGAGGAACACCATGGCAATAGATCTGAAGAATTTGAACGTTGATCAGCTCGAAGAGCTGATCAGCCGCGCAAAAGCGCGGATCATGGAAGTGAAAGAAGAAACCGTTAACAAGCTGCGCGAAGAACTGGCGGCCAAAGCCCGTGCCCACGGTTTTGATATCTCCGATCTGTTCGGCGGTCGTGGCAAGGCTGCACCGCGCAAGGCGAAATCGTCGGTCAAGCCGAAGTATCGCCACCCCGGAAATCCGGACGTGACCTGGAGTGGTCGCGGACGGCAGCCGGTGTGGGTGCGCGAAGCATTGGCTTCGGGCAAGAGCCTGGACGATCTGGCGATCTGAGTTTCCGCTCAACCGCATCGCAAAAAGGCCCGCATTGCGGGCCTTTTTGTTTTTCCCGGGCGACGCAGTGGGTCCGATCAGGCGGTCAAGCGCCTGGGCGGCATCAGCGAGTTGCCCAGCAGCAGGCCCGCGGTCAGTGAAGCCACCATGACGATCAGCGAGAAGGCGGCATCGAGTCCCAAATAGACGTCCTTTTCAAAGATGAAGCTCAGGCTGCGGAAGCCCACCGAACCCGGCACCAGCAAAATCAGTCCGGGCACGCGCAGCAGCGCTCCTGGACGATTGAGGTAGCGGGCGAAGGCATTGCTGAGCAGTGCCAGCAGCAGCGCGGCGAAGAACAGCCCAAGCTCCGGCCCCGCCCAATCGGTTCCATAGTGGGAGACCCCGTAGGCGATTGCCGCCGCGGCGAAGACATAGGGCCAATCCGACAGTCGCGCCCTGAACAGCAGCGAGAATGCCAGCCCGGCGATCGGAACCACCGCCCAGGCCATCCACGGCGGTCCGCCGCCGGGCCCAGCACCGTGGGCAAAGGCCCCCAGCAGCTCCGCGGCCTTGGTGCCGGCGAGCGCGCCAAAGGCCAGTTCCAGCAGAGTAACCATCCCGCCGGCCAGACGCGCACTACCGGAGACCAGGTGACGCATACCCAACTCGGCCACAGCCACGGTTAGGGTCAGGCCCGGCATCAGAACGATCAGGCTGGTGATCAGCACCACCTTGAACGCCACCGGCGCGATCCACTGGGCAAAGGCCGCCGCAGCCAACGCGGCCAGAAAGGCGGCGATGACGCTCAGATTCTCCGCCAGCCGCGGATGGCGCTCGCTGGCCAGGGCCAGGAATCCGATCAACAGGCCAATCAACGCAGCCGCAACCAGCTCACTGGGATGCGCGCGCAGCAGGCCGGCCACACTGACCGAAGCCAGCGGAAAACCGATCAGGGTTTGCGCCAGATTCCAGCCCTTGGAGACCGGCTGCAGCGCCCGCTGCAGCGCAGCCTCGGCCTCGGCCACATCCATCTCCCCGGCGATCAGCGCTTCGGCGATATCGTCGAGCATGCACAGCCGACCCAGATTGATGTCATTGGGCTCCACCCGGAGCAACTCGGTGTGCACCGCATCGTCCGACCCTTGATCGCATTCGCGAACCGAGAGCAGAATCAGGGTGGGACCGGACC
>JAGRJL010000617.1 GCA_020442775.1 Lysobacterales bacterium
CACGAAGGTGGCTCCTACGACATTGATGCCGAGGGCAACTGGCAGGCGCGGCGCAGCTACACCTGGCATCGCCAGCCGGCAGCCGGCTGATCAGGGCGCTGGTTCCGCTGGCCGCTCAGCGCCCGCCATCCACGTAGAGATCGCGCAACCCGTGCATCGCCACGCGATAAAAGGCGACCTCGGACTCGCTGGGAAAGACGTTGTAGTTGGCGACGCCGGCAATCGCGGTCCGGCTGCTCGGGTCAAAGTAGATCCAGGCATAGGCGCCGTTGGTCTCGCCGCCGTGCTCATAGTGACGGCGTCCGTCGCGATCCTCCTTCAGCTGCCAGCCAAAGCTGTAGCCGGTGGCGCCCTGATCGCTGTCTGAGGGTTCCATCATCAACTGCCGCGCAGCGTCGGACAAAAAAGGGCCCTCGAACAGCGCGTTGGCGAGCCTGGCCAGATCCTCCGCGCTGCTCAGCATCCCGCCGGAAGGATAGTAGTCAGAGCTGTCGCGCCAGTAGGTATTGATCAACTGGCCGTGGAACACGGTATAGAAGCCCGCTCGATCGCGAACGATCTGAAGCGGATGATCGATCCCGGTGTGGCGCAGCCCCAGCGGTCCGCTCACCAGCTCGTCCATCGCGGTGCCGAAGTCGCTCTGCTGCGCACGCGCCGCGGCAACCCCAAGCAGATTGAATCCGAAGCTGCTGTAGTGGAAGGCAGCGCCAGGCTTGGCCAACAGCGGATCGTTTGCGAACAGCGCCAGCGCCGCGGGGAGTTCCGGGTAGTAGGTCTGGTTGTTGGCCTCGGCAAAGCGGCTGAAGTTGTAGTGCCGGATCCCGCTGGTGTGGCTGGCCAGCAGCCTCGGGGTGATCGCCTTGCCCGCCTGCTCGGCATGCTGGGGAAACTCCGGCACCAGCGCGTGAACGTCGCTGTTGGCGCTGAGCTTGCCGGCGTCTATCAGGCGCAGGACCAGGGCGGTGGTGAGGATCTTGGAAACGCTGCCGATCCGCGCAGGGGTCTGCGCAGTCATCGCTCTGCCGCCCTCCACATCCGCCAGCCCCGCCGCGCCGCTGAAGCGCAGTTCACCGGCCACCATGACCGCGGCGGCGATGCCGGAGCCCTGGTCAGCGTCAATTGCCTCGTCGAGCAGGGTCGCGGCCTGGATCTGCCGCTGATCAATGGCTGGCTGGGCAGGTTCCTCCAGGGCAACGCCCACTCGCGGTATCAATGCGCCCAGCCAGGCGAGAAAGAGTATCGGTGGCGGCAAAACAGACATCGGCATCTCCTGTCGTGAAGGTCCGATTCAGCCTAGGGGCTAGTGCACTGCCGCGCCTGTCACAAGGCACAAAAGCATGTCCGGATGCTTCCAGCCGGACAGGATCGATCGCTGCAGCCGCTCTTAGCCGCGGTTCTCCGGCGCCTGTAGCCGGCGAAACTCGGCCGGACTCATGCCGGTGGCCTTTCTGAAGGCCTCATAGAAAGTAGAGCGGGAGCGATAGCCCACCTCCAGTCCGATCGCCTCTACCGAGCTACGCTGCTCTGCCGGATCGCTCAGCAGCTGCCTGGCCAGGGCAATGCGCTCCTCATGCAGCAGCTGATAGAAGCTGGTTCCCTGCTGGGCCAGCAGCGCAGACAGCTGACGGGCGCTCACGCCGGCCGAATCGGCCAGCTGCTGCAGGCTGTAGCGGCACTCACAGAAGGCCCGATCCCGCGCCAGATGCGCGCGGATCACGCTCAAGTCTGGTCCCGAACTCGGCGCCGCCGAACTGGCCACCATCGCCTTCCAGCTGCGAGAGTCGCTGTTGATCAGCACGCTCAAGGAAATCATCAGCGTCGCGGCAATCATCGGCACCGCGTCAAACAGCCAGGTGACTTGCGGGAAGGCCATTCTGAGCAGCTGCACCAGATGCAGCGCCCAGACCCCGATCAGCAGCGCGGCCAGATAGCGTGGTCGGGCTTGATCCGTTCGCACAAACGTCCAGGTTGCCAGACCACTGCAAAACAACTGGAACGCAATCGTGGCCATCAGCGCCGCCTCGGTCAGCACCAGCGGACTACCGCTCAGCAGCAGCAGTGCGCCCAACAAGGGCAGCGCGTAGATCGATTGGCCGGCGGCCGTCGGAGCTCCGGCGTGCAGCGCAATTCGGGTAAACGCCACCAGCAGCGCACCACCGGCGAGCGCCGCCAGATACTCCAGCCCTACGGCGGTGCTGGTAACCGCTATCCAGGCTGAATCCATTGCGGTGAACAGGGCCAGCGAAATGGCGAAAGTGAGCAACAGCCCGGCGAACTGGATTCGACCCCGGGTTCGCCGCAGGCGTGGCGCAACCAGCAGCACCAGCGCCAGCAGCAGCGCGTTCAGTACCGCTGCACTTTGCAGCAGCAGCGCCCAGGGAACGGCAGCACTGGCGTGCGCGGGCATCTCGGCGACTCCGCTCAGATCTTGCGCACCCGCACCTTGCGCCCCTTGATCTTGCCTTCCCGCAGTTTCGCCAGCGCCATCTTGGCCTGCGCCGAGGCAACCGCGACGTAGGAACGGGTGGCGAAAACGTCGATCTTGCCCACCGCTGACCCGGGCAAGCCGGCTTCGCCGGTCAGCGCACCGAGGATGTCGCCCGGGCGCATCTTCTCGCTGCGCCCGGAGTCAATCGCCAGGGTCACCATCGGTGGCGGTGGCGGTCGAACGGCGCGCCCGGCGGTCGCCGGCAGCGACGACCAGGTGATCGAATCGGACCCTTGCGCCAGCGTGTCCGCACGCGTCTTCTCCCGGGGCGCAACCAGACTCAGCGCGAGCCCGTCCTTGCCCATCCGACCGGTGCGGCCGATCCTGTGCAAATAATCGTCGCTGCCGTTGGGCAACTCGTAGTTGATCACCGCGCCCAGATCCTTGATGTCCAGACCGCGACCGGCGACGTCGGTGGCCACCAGCACCGGGCTGCTGCCGTTGGCAAAGCGAACCAGGATCTCGTCACGCTCGCGCTGATCGATCTCGCCGTGCAGGGCGGCAGCCACAAAGCCCTGCGCGCACAGTGAGCCCGCGACCTCATCGGTATCACGCCGGGTGTTGCAGAACACCACCGCGGAGCGCGGCCGGTAGTGCTGCAGCAGTGCGCCCAGCGCCAGCTGCTTGGCGCTCAGCGGCATCGCAAAGAAGCGCTGGGCGATCGCCGGCTGGCTGTCGCCGCCCTCGACGCTGACCTGCGCCGGGTCGTTGAGCATGG
>JAGRJL010000618.1 GCA_020442775.1 Lysobacterales bacterium
CGCTGCTTGTTGACCTTGCCGACGATCTCGTCGATGGCGTCGGCGAAGCCCATATCGAGCATCCGGTCGGCCTCGTCCAGCACCAGCGTGCGCACCCCGCCCAGATGCAGCGCCTTGCGCCGCAGCAGTTCCTGGATCCGACCCGGGGTGCCCACCACCACGTGCGGATCATGGGTGAGCGATGCCAGTTGGGGCCTCAGCGCGATCCCGCCACACAGGATCGAGAGCTTCAGATTTGCCATGCCGATCGCCAGCCGGCGAATTTCCTTGGCCACCTGATCAGCCAGTTCCCGGGTGGGACAGAGCACCAGCGCCTGGACCCGGATCTGGTTCAGATCCAGTCGCTGCAGCAGACCCAGACCGAAGGCCACGGTCTTGCCGCTGCCGGTGGGGGCCAGCGCGATCAGGTCTTTGCCGCCCAGGATCAGCGGCAGCGCCTGGGCCTGGATCGCGGTGAGTTCGCGGTAGCCGGCCGCATCCAGTCCCGGGGCCAGGCGGGGATCCAATGGCAGTTCGTCGAAATTCTTCATCGCCACATCATCGCAGGAAAGCGCCTGTATCGGCGGTTGCCACCAGCATTCAAGGGATTTGTCACAGCCTGTTCGGACTGCGGAACTTTGTTCGAATTCACTTGCCTCAACCACTGCACGACGGGGGACAGCAGCAACTATGACCAGCAAGGTCGATGCCAGCGAGCGTATTCCGGTCAACCAACCGGTAGTCAGCGAGGCCGCCAAGCAGCGGGTGATGCAGACTCTGGCGTCGGGCTGGCTTTCCGGTGCGGGTCCGGTCGTCGCCGAGTTCGAACAGGCCTTCGCCGCCTGCGTGGGTGCGACCCATGGCGTGGCCACCGGCAGCGGCACCACCGCGCTCCATCTGGCCCTGTGTGCGGCCGGCATCGCAGCAGGCGACGAGGTAATCGTGCCCGACTTCACCATCTTTGCCACGCTGGCGGCGGTGATGTATTGCGGCGCCAGGCCGGTCTGCGTGGACGTCGACCCCCGGACCTTCACCATCGATCCGGCAGCGGCACGCGCGGCGATCAGCGCGCGCACCCGCGCGATCATCGCGGTCCACATCTACGGCCACAGCGCCGACATGAACGCGCTGCGCGAACTGGCTACCGATCACCAACTGATCCTGATCGAGGATGCGGCCCAGGCGCACGGCGCGCGCTACCGCGGGCGCCCCTGCGGTGGGCTGGGCGACGTGGCGGCGTTCAGCTTTTACGGCAACAAGCTGATCAGCACCGGGGAGGGTGGGATGGTCACCACCAGCAACCCACAGATCGCCGCGCGCGCCCGCTCGCTGGGAGACATGGCCCATCGGCCCGGCCAGCGCTTCTGCCATGACCAGCTGGGTTACAGCTACCGAATGAGCAGCCTGCAGGCGGCGCTGGGACTGGGTCAGCTCAGCGGGATCGAAGCTCTGATCGCCCGCAAGCGCTGGATCGCCGAGCGCTACAAGCGCGGATTGGGGTCGATCCCCGGGCTGCGCCTGCCGCACGCCCAGCCGGGGGTTTTCAACGTCTACTGGATGGTCGCCATCGTGGTCGAGGACGGCTTTCCGCTGGACCGTGATCAGCTGCGCGACGCGCTGGCCCGGGATGGCATCGAGACCCGCGACTTCTTTCAACCGTGTTCGCAGCAGCCCGCCTACCGCGAGCGCTTTGGAGATTGCGCCGAATCGCCGGTGACTGCGGATATCGCCCGACGTGGGCTCTATCTGCCCTCGGGCCTGGCGCTGACTGCCGCTCAGCTGGACCGGGTCTGTGCCGCGATTGAGCGGCTGGCAGGCCGGTGAGCGCGCTACGACGCTTGCGTCGACGGATCGCGACCTGGCCGCTGAAGCTGTGCCTGCGACTCAGCCACTACTGGTTGCGCCGTTTTCCACCGAAGACCACCAGCTTCCGCCCACTGCAGTGGCAGCCAGGGCTCAGCGTGATCATCCCCGAGCGCGGCGGCGGTGAGCTGCTGGTGGATTGCCTGCAGGGGCTGCACGCGGCGCTCGCCGAAGTTG
>JAGRJL010000619.1 GCA_020442775.1 Lysobacterales bacterium
GCAGCGGCTGTTCGGGCAGCAGCGGCGCCCAGAACATCGACTGGGTGATCAGCGACTGGTCGGTGGCCTGGCTGACCAGCGCCGCCTCGATCGAAAAGCGATCGGGATAGTTGCCCTTGAAGTGGGCGGTATCGACTTCGATCTCCTCGATCACCCCCGGCCGGGCCAGGGCGATGATGCACCAGTCGAAACCGGGCTCGCGGCGGCGACGGGTCTCCCAGCCGTCGCCCATGTCGACCCCGCGTCCGGGCATCAGCAGATTGCCCGCCACGCCGAAGTGCTCGTTATTGGCGGCCACCGCGCGGGCGCCATTGAGCGCGGCGGCCAGATCGATGCGACCGTCGGCATCGGCCACCGCGGGCTCGACTTCGCCGTAGACCCGCAGCCGCGCCAGCCCGCCGTCGGGAAACAGATTGACCCGCAGGTGAGTCAGGTATTCGCCACTGCTCAGCGAATGGTAATGATGGGCGTTGCCGCCCAGGCTGACTGCCGGCAGCAGTTCCGCCCAGTCGGCATCCGCGCCCGGATCACCGTTTTCGATCCGGCAGCCCTCGATGGAGGCCGCCGGCGGGTAGTTGCCGGTGAAGTGGCTGGTGTCCAGATCGACACCGTGGACCCGGGTGGGTCGGGCCAGCCGCACGATGCACCAGTCGTGGCCGGGGCCGCGCTTGCGGCGGCTTTCCCAGCCGTCCATCCACTTGCCGTTGCTGTCGTATTTGCCGGGAATGAACTGGGCCGGCGCGGGGTTGAGCATGCGCTGCTTGTCGGCAAAGAAATCGTCGCTGGCGCTGAGCGCGAGCGCCCCCAGGCGCGCATTGGCGGTGTTCAGATAGCGACGGGTGAACTCGGGTGCGTGCGGGTCGCGGTCGGCGCTGGTCACGGTCGGATCCTCATTGGCTGGCCGGTCGGGCCAGTATCTCGCGGGCGCCTTGCGCGATCATCTGGTCGGCCAGCGCCTGCCCGATCTGCTCCGCCGCGGCCATCTCGCCGCTCAGCTGGTCACGCAGCTGGCGAATGCCGTCGATCGAAGCGACCAGGCCGTGCAGGCACAGCCGACCCTCGCCGAACTCCTCCGCGTAGGCGGCGATCGGCACATCGCAGCTGCCGCCCAGCGCGCGAGTGAAAGCGCGTTCGGCGCCGGCGACCTGAGCGCTGGGTAGATGGTGCAATCGTCCCAGCAGCTGACGCAGCTCCGCGGCGTCCTCTCGACACTCGATCGCGATCACCCCCTGCGCCGCCGCCGGCAGAAACTCGGGCGGCGACAAACGGGCGGCGATACGCTGCTCCAGCCCCAGCCGGATCAGCCCGGCGCTGGCCAGGATGATCGCCTCGTATTCACCGTCATCCAGCTTGCGCAGACGGGTGCCCACGTTGCCGCGCAGGTCGCGCACCTGCAGATC
>JAGRJL010000620.1 GCA_020442775.1 Lysobacterales bacterium
GCAATCGCATCGATCTGTGGATGCGCCTGGTCGCGAAGTCTTCCTAGCGTGCGCTAGAGCGCCGGCTCCGCCTGAGCTCCGCCTTCGCCACCGAGCCGGCTCAGCAGTCCGCCCTGGCGCCGCACTACTCGCTGCAGCGCGGCCTGCAGGGCCTCTGCGCTGGTCCACAGTTCGGCACTGAGCTTGGCCCGGGAAACAGCGGTGTACAGCAACTGCCGGGACAGCAGCGGGTGCCCGGGGTCGGGCGGGAGGATCACGCCCACCTGCCGATACTCCGAACCCTGACTCTTGTGAATGGTCATCGCGAAAGCGAGATCATGCTCGGGTAGTTCCTGCGGCAGCAATGACCGGCAGCCACCGGTGCGCTCCTCGGACGCGCTGAAGTACACCCGGAGGGCGCCGTCCGCCCACAGCGCGATGCCAACGTCTCCATTGAACAAGCGCCTGCCGTAGTCATTGCGGGTGATGATGATCCGCCGTCCGGCGTACCACAGCCCGCCCTGACCGATCCGCGCGCGCAGTTGGGCATCGATCAGGGTATTCACCGTGGCGGCGCCGAAGGCTCCGCCGCGGGTGGCGCAGAGCAGCTGATGTTCGCCCATCAGGCGCAAGGCCTGGGGCGCTTCGATGTCCGCGCCGGGGCACAGCGAGGCGAGCACATGGGGGTCGGCGAGCCACTGATGAATGCGGGCGTGGAGCTGATCGGCGTCCACGCATCGGCGCAGCCGGCAGCGTGATTGATCGGGCTGCTGCAGCGCCTCGCTCAGCGCACCCGCATCGCCCTGGCGCAGGCTTTCATAGACCTCGGCCAGGCCGCCGCTGGTCCGCCACACCCGGGTCAGCCGGGCCACGCTGTGGCTCAGCGGACTGTTTGTGCTGCCGGCCGCCTCGACCAGATCGGCGAGTACCGAGCCGGCCGAGACCGAGACCAGCTGATCGGCGTCACCGACCAGAATCAGGGTGGCGTCGGCCCGCAGCGCCTCGATCAGCGCGCGCATCATGGCCAGATCCACCATCGAAGCCTCATCCACCACCACCACATCGGCGGCCAGCGGGTTCTTCCGGTTGCGGGCGAAATGGTCGGTGGCCGGGTGATAGCCGAGCAGCCGATGCAGGGTTGCCGCCTGCTCCGGCACCCGGTCGATCGCCAGGCGCCAGCGTGCTTCAGTCAGCGATTCCCGCAGCGCTTGCTTGCCGCTGTTGACCGATTCCGCCAATCGCGCAGCGGCCTTGCCGGTCGGAGCGGCCAGCGCGATCTGCAGCGCATCGGCGTCTTCGGGCAGTGCCAGCCGCAGCATCAGCAGCAGGCGCAGAACGGTGCTGGTCTTGCCGGTGCCGGGTCCGCCGGTGAGCACAAACAGCCCGCGACCCAGTGCGGCGCTGACCGCGGCGCGCTGTTCAGCGCTGTCGCTGTCCGGGTATAGCGCATCCAGATCTGCCCGGGAATCCGACGTCGGGCAGACCAGCGCCGCGGCACGCAGACGCAAATCGGCGGCGATCACCGCCTCGTGTCGCCAGTTCCGCCACAGGCTGAGCTGGCCATCGCGCCACACCAGCGGAGTCAGCGCGGCGCCGTCGCCGACCCAGTCCCGGGCTCGCGTATGCTGATCCAGGGCGCTGGTCATCTGCTCCGGCGTCACCGTCAGGCTGGCGTGCCCCTGGCGTTCTGCGGCACTCAGCCAGGCCGATAGTCGCGCCAGCGCGGTCGATCCGGTGCGCTGACGCACCATCCTCGCCAGCGCCAGATCCAGCGATCTGAGCTCGAAGGGCGCCTGCTGCGGCAGCAGCCAGCGATTGTCGTCGTGGCCGCCGAATGGCTGACTCATGCGACCTCCGTTGCGCCGGCAAAAAGCTGATCGAGCCGCTCTATCAGCAGTGGATCCAGCGACTGCTGCCAGACCCCGCTGTTGCCGTTCAGGCCTAGTCCACGGACGAACAGATACCAGCTGCTGCCCAGGTGACGGCGGGCGCTGTAGTCCTTCAGGCGCTGCCGCAAATAGCGATGCAAAGCCACCGCGTAGATCAGCGCCTGCAGCCGGTAGTGATGCACGTCCATCGCCCGCTCCAGCGCGTCTTCGGCAAAGTCCTCCAGTAGGCTGCCCAGATCATTGCTCTTGTAATCGAGCAGGTGGAATCGGCCCTGCGACTCAAAGACCAGGTCGATGAATCCGGTCATCAGCCCGCGCAGGCGCTCGCTGCGGGCCGGCAGCTGCGGCTGACCATGGTCGGTCAGCACACCATTGATGGCGCCCAGCGAGGCATCGTCCAGCACGAAGCAGAACTCCAGTTCCGCCACCTGTTGCGCCGGCGAAAGTCCGCCGAGGCTGAGGCCCTTGCTCAACGGTGTGTCCAGCGCCCGCTGAATCATCTCCTCCACTGCCGACAAGCGCCGCTCCAGCTCTGCGCTGTCCAGCTCCCCATCAGTGATCACGCCCTGGGCGCGCAGGCGATCCTCGACCAGCTGGCGCTGGCTGCTCATCGGCCGGCGGTGATCACGCTGCTCGAAGATCTCATGGATCGCATCGCCGAAGGCCGGACCGCGCCAGCGCTGCAGCAGCTCCAGTCGCGGGTCGGGAAAGGCCATCGCCAGCTGGGGCGCGGCATCGGCTGGGGTCGGCCGCAGCAGGTCGGCGAACTGGCCATTGCTCTCATCCTCGGCCCCGGGCTGCGCCGCCGTCGACTCGGTCTGCGCACTCTGGCGAGTGAGCGCGCTGAAGCTGTAGAGCCCGCGATAGGGGTGAGCGGGCGGCAATGGGCCGCGCGCCCACAGCTCTGGAGTTGGCTGGGCCGGTGCCCTGTAGCGGCCGGGCGCCAATTCTTCATCGACCACGGTCAGCTCCGGGATCTGCGCCTGCAAGTGCTCCCACGACGCCGGCCCTTCCACATCGGTATTGCGCAGCGCGGTGCCCAGCAATACTCCCAGTTCGCTCAAGCGCCAGGTCGCCGCGCCGCCCAGACCCAGATCCTGGTGCACATAGACAAAGCAGGCATGGCGGGCGCGGGTCAGTCCCACGTACAGCCGGCGCAGTCGCTCGGAGAGATCGTCGGCCAGGTGTTCGTCCAGATGGTCGTCGAATTCGGCGCTGCCCAGATCGACTGCGAGTTCGCCGTGCTGGTCGTGAAAGCGCGCGATGCTGAGCTGGTAGGCGCCGCGCGCGCGCCACGCCATCGGCAGGAATACGCAGTTGTACTCCAGGCCCTTGCTGCCGTGCACGGTGCTCAGCTGCACCCGCGCGGTATCGCTCTCGATCCGCAACTGATGCTCGCGCATCGCTTCCTCACCACCAGCAGCGCTGCCGTTGCGCGCGCTGGCCAGCCAGGCCAGCAGCGCCTCGGGCCCGTACAGCTGGGCCGCAGCTGACTCCAGCAGCTCGGCCAGATGACGCAGATCAGTGAGCGCGCGTTCGCCTTCGGCGCTGGCCAGCAGGCGCGGGGCGGCCTCGGCGATCACCGGCTGCAGCAATGCCAGCACGCCGCGCTCACGCCAGCACTGTGCCCAATCGGCGAAGCGCTGCAGTTGGGCTTCCCATGCCCCAGCGTCCTCCTCCAGGGCCAGCAGATCAACCGCGCGCCAGCCCAGCAGGCCGGTGGCCAGGGCGGCGCGCAGCGCTCGTTCGCTGCCCGGATGCAGCAGCGCATACAGCAGCAGCTGGAGATCAGCCGCCCAGCGGGTGGCGAACACGTCGCTGCGGCCGCTGCCAACGACCGGCACCCCGCGTACCTGCAGCAGCCTGCGCATCTTCTGCAGCTGCGCGTTGGTGTTGAGCAATACCGCGATGTCGCCAGGGCGCAGAGCCTGCTCACCCAGACGCCAGCCATGCTCGCCGAGCAGCACGCAAATCTCGTCGGCGCAGCTGCGCAGCGCGGCGTCTTCGCGCCGGTCCAGGCTGAAATCGGTCTCCGCCAGACGGCGCAGGCGTAGCGGCTGGGTGATTTCCTGGTCGCCCGCATACAGCCGCGGCATGCGCTCGTCGCCGGCGGCGCTGACCGGGTGGTAGCGGATCTGGTCGCGATGGAATGCTGCCGAGCCGGCCGCGGCGTAGAGCCCATTGAGCGCCGCGATCAGGGGGCGGCTGGAACGGTAGTTGGTGCTGATCGAGCGGTGCTCCGATACCGAGTCCCGCGCTCTCAGGTAGGCGTATACGTCGGCGCCGCGGAAACTGTAGATCGATTGCTTGGGGTCTCCGATCAGGATCAGAGTGCCGCGAGCCGGGCCCCCGGCGCGCTCGCTGTAGATGCGGTCGAAGATCGCCCACTGCTGCAGATCGGTGTCCTGGAACTCATCGATCAGCGCCGCCGGCATCGCTTCGAACACCCGATCGGCCAGCACCCTGCCGGCATCGCCCTGCAGCCCGGCGTGGACCTGCTCGATCATCGAGTCAAAGCTGATCAGATTGCGTTCGGCCAGCCGCCTGGGCATTTCCTGCTCCACAAAGCGGAGCGCCTCCAGCGCGATGGCGTTGAGCGCGATCGCCTCCTGTCGCAGCAGCATCGGCAGCTCTGCGCGCAGCCAGCGGATGTAGGGATTCCTGGCCAGATCGTGCGGACGACGGCTATTTGCCTGCGCGGCCAGCAGGTCGTCGTCGATCTCGCTGAGCTCGCTCCAGGTCTTGCCAATCCAGGTGCCGCTGGCCAGCGTTTCCCGCAGCCGTGACAGCATGCTGCGCAGCTTGCTGTTGCTGCGCTTGAAGTAGCTGGTGTCGGCAATCAGTGCATCCAGTTCGGCCAGCTTGGCCGGGCTGTAAAGCGTCTCCAGCAGTGCCTGAAGCTCAGCGACCGGGGGCGCGATCATCTGCGCCCTGCGCAGCTGCCACAGGTCGGCCACCCGGCGAGCCAGGCCCTTGGGACCTTGTGGCAGCACCAGCACGCTTTCCATCCGCGACACCTGGTTGACCTGGTAGCGCAGCCGCCACCAGTCCTCCACGCACTCAAGCAGCAGCGCCTGCTGATCGGCTACCTCGCCGGGGCGGAAGCTGCTGCCGCTATCGAAGGGGTAGTCGTTCAGCAGCCTGCGGCAATAGCCGTGGATGGTGGAAATGGGCGCCAGGTCCAG
>JAGRJL010000621.1:0-2194 GCA_020442775.1 Lysobacterales bacterium
CCTTAGTTCGTCTGCGCCGGCCCCAGATCCTTCTGCACCGGCTCGTCGGACGGGGTTTCGGTGGCCTGGGTTTCGGGGGTGCGGATGCCGAGTTCGATTTCCATCCGCTTGAGCGCGTCTTCGGCCATCGCCTCTTCCATCCGGGTCTCGGCTTCGATGTCGGCGATGCCCTTCTGCGACAGATCGGCGGACACGCGCACCTTGCCGCGGTTGGTGTCGATGCGATCCTGCACCACCGATTCCAGCTGGCCGAAGTCGGTGGTGATGTTGAAGTCGAACTGCTCGGAGAGCTTGGTGATCTCGGCTTCGGCCTCGCTCATCTTCAGATCGGCTTCGTACTTCTTGATCCGGTCCTTGACCTCACCCAGCTTCTTGGTGGCGTGCTGAATCTTGCGCAGGTTGTTCTCGTAGGACTTCTCATGCAGGGTCAGCTGCTCTTCATTGGCGGCCAGATCCTTGTTCGCCTTCTCCATCTCCAGCGCGAACTTGGCCGCGGTGGCGCGATCCCCGGCCTTCAGATAGGCCTTGGTCTGCGCCTGCAGCTTGGCGACGTGGTCGCGACCGTTGGTGACCTGACGGGTGACCTTCTCGACCAGCCCGCGATACATTTCCAGGCCCTGGCGGCCGTCCTTGAGCTCCTCCACCGAGCGGTCGTATTCGTAGCGCATCTGCGCGATCGGGTCGGCTTCCCAGAACAGATTGGCCAGCTTGTTCAATTGGGCCCTGAAGGCGGCCCACATCTTGCCGAAAATCATGGTTTTGCTCCGCTTGCGTGGCGAAAGGCCCCGATTATGGCCCAAGGAGCGCCCTGGGCACTATTGCCAAAGGTGAGATAGGGCGACGCGACGCGCGTTCGAAGATCAGCTAGTGGCAATGACCTCGGGCAACCGTTCTGCGATACCGTCGGCCCACAAGGCGCAGGCTGCGGCGTTGGGGTGATAGCCATCGGCGGCAAACTGATCGCCGCTGGGGACGAATTCCGAGGCGATATGGCGAGCCCAGGGACGTTGCGCAACCACCTCGACCGCAATCGCGTCGAGTACCGCCGCGCGATGGCCAAAAACCGCGCGCAGGGGCTGCGGCAGGGCCGGGAAATGGCCCAGCGGCGGAATCCCCAGATGCACCACCAGGGGCGGACGTCCCTGATCGCCGTGCAGCTCCGCGCTTCGATCGAGCAGTTGGGCCAGCCGCGTGCGCCAGTGCTGGCGCGATCGCAGCCCGGTCACATCGTTAACCCCGATGCTGACCACCACCAGATCTGCCGCCTCGGCCTGCGCGCCAGCGAGCAGCTGGTCATGCACCTCGCCTGCGTCAAGCCCACCTTCGCCGATCGCACGCCATTGGACCGGGCGACCGCTGTGCCTGGCCAGCGCGCCGGCGAGCTGACCGGGAAGCGCATCGCCAAGCCGCTCGATGCCAACCCCTGCGATGATCGAGTCGCCGACCAGGCGCAGCCGCAGCGGCCGGCCCACACCAGCCACTTCGCCGTGAACCGGTCCGGATGCAGGCCCCAGCCGCAGCGCGGTCTTGCGGACGTAAAGCGCCTGCGGCAGCAGCACGGTCAGTCCGAACCAGAAGCGCCAATCGGGGAACCCAGTGGCCGAACTCAACGTCGCTCCAGCTCGATCCCGTCCAGGGTTCCGCGCATCCCGCAGTAGTCGCGGCAGGGCTCGGTGGCGGCGGTGGTGATCCCGCTTTCGCTGTAGCTCAGGGTCAGCTGGCAGCTGTTTTCCTCATGGTGATTGACCACCACCTGACCCTGCCGCCACTGTCCTTGACCTTCAAACTGACAGGTGTGGCCGTTGAAGAAGAACAGCAGCGCATAGACCCCGACGCGGTCCAGTCCTTCCGGCAACACCAGAATGCTGCTGTCGATTTCGCCCTCGCAGCTGCGCCCCTCTTCGTTGTTGGCGACGAAGCAGGCCTCGTCGGTGCGGCTGAACTGGCCGTAGGCGCGGCGCGGGATCTGGCCCTCGCGCGGCTGTTCCAGACCAACGGTCCGGCGGGTGAGCGCTCGGGCCAGGCAGTCATCTTCGAAACACTGCTCGCGGACCAGACGCAGCCAGGCCCGCTGCTCCTGGCGCAAGGCATTGGCGTTGGCCGGATCGCGTTCGCGGGCACGCCGGTAGGAATCGGCCAAAAGCTCGTCCGCGGCGCCCAGCGCGGAATTGGCGCAGATCCGTTTCTCGATCTC
>JAGRJL010000621.1:2367-2534 GCA_020442775.1 Lysobacterales bacterium
GAGACCATCCCCAGCTTGCCGAACTCCGACAGTGCGCCGATCAGATTGAACACCACGCCGGCCTGGCGAGTGTTGTCGAAATGCAGACCGTTTTGCACCAGCACATCAATCAGATCATCCGGACACAGGCGGCGGTAGGCAGGCTTCTGCAGGTTGTCGGTGGCCAC
>JAGRJL010000047.1 GCA_020442775.1 Lysobacterales bacterium
GAGCGCTGTGGGCGAATGCCTTGGCTGCCAGCCGCTGTCTCAGGGCAAAGCTGGTCCCGCCATCCTGAAGCGCGCTGGCGATTTGCGCGTAGTCCTCGGGGTCCACTACCACGCTGACCCGCTGATGGTTCTTGGCGGCGGCGCGCAGCATGGCCGGGCCACCGATGTCGATCTGTTCAATTGCCTCGGCTTCTGTGACCCCGTCCCGGGCGATGGTCTGCTCGAAGGGATACAGGTTGACCACCAGCAAGTCGATGGCGGCGATCTCGTGCTCGGCCATGACCGCCTCATCCTGACCTCTGCGGCCAAGCAATCCACCATGGATCTTCGGATGCAGGGTCTTGACCCGGCCATCCATGATTTCGGGAAAGCCGGTCACGCTGGAGACATCCACGACAGCCAGTCCGGCGCCGCGCAGGGTCTTTGCGGTGCCGCCAGTGGACCAAAGCTCAACGCCGGCATCGGCCAGGATCTGGGCGAATTCGACCAATCCCCGTTTGTCGGAGACGCTGAGCAGGGCCCGGCGGAGCGGGGTAGTGAGGGAGGACATAGGGAATCCAGTTCGAAAGGCAAAAGAGGTCGGCGGCTCATCGCGCCGTAAAAGTCGGGCGGCAATCTACCATTGTCCGACGGACTAGGCAGCCATCCAGAGAAGGCCATTGAAGGCCGATTCATGCACCGGGTGTGGATGCAGGCCGTGGCCGGATCCTGCCGGGTCGGCTGGTGTTTGCGAATTTCCTGTCGGTGGTTGCCGCTACCAGCCTGCCGCGGCCGCGGGGAGCGGGCGCAAGCTCAGCTGAGCCGATACTCGGCCATCCGCTTGCGCAGGGTCGCGCGATTGATGCCCAGGATCTGCGCCGCGTGGCTCAGATTGCCGTCGCAGTGCTTGACCACCTCGCGCAGCAGCGGCATCTCCACCTGCTGCAGAAACAGCCGATGCAGGTCGCTGCACTGGGTGCCATCGAGATCGTCCAGATAACGTCGTACTGCGCTTTCTGCAAACTCGGACAGGGTGGCGTCCGTTGCGCTTTCGGTTGCCACGCCGTTTTCACGGCCACCGTTGGAGAGGACTTGCAAACGGCTGCTGGGGCTCACTGCACAAACTACCTTCGCGTCGCTGGGTCGGGCGTGGCTCTCAGAGAAAAGCATCCCGCGCCCGCGGCTGCGAGCGATGCTTGGACTTGGAGTCACTTCAGGGGGAAGACAGGATAGCCCAAGCGTCGCCAGCGGGTAAGGCCCTTTGGTCACATTTCTCCGCTCAATGCGCCCTTGTGAGCGCAATCTGGGCCGGGTCTTGCGGGATCGTTGGCAGAGACGGATTGACCCGGCCCTTCGGCCAGGCAGTCGCTTCAGGGTGGCCGGCAAGGTCGCTCCGGGGGGCGAGCATTGCCGCCGGCTGCGGTCGTGACAATCGCGGGTACAGCATTCATATTGCCCCGGTTAGGATGCCTCCCCCAGCCGTCTGACCCTGCCGACCGTGCTCGCCCATCTTGAAGACCTGATGCGCCAAATCCCGGCGCCAACATTTGCACGCTCGCGCCGCGTGGGGTTGCTGTGCACCCTGGCGCGCGAACTGCACGCCTGTGGGACCACCGCCCCGCGGCTGGAGGCGGCGCTGTTGGGGATTGCCGCGCGGCTGGGGCTGTCGGCGCAGGTGTGGTCCGGTCCCACCCTGATTCTGCT
>JAGRJL010000048.1:0-8049 GCA_020442775.1 Lysobacterales bacterium
CCTGGAATCACCAACCAGATCATGAAAATGTGAAGGCGCTTGTGCTCAACTGGCGCAACCACCAAAACCGGGTCTGACCGAGCACAATCCATGGCGAGCGTACAGGCGCAGGTTGCACATATCTGGAAGCGGCTGGGGTTCGGACCCAGCGCCGATGACGTTCAGAACGGTGTCGCGGTGGGACCGCAGGCGCTAATTGCCGACCTGTGCAGCCGGGTGCCGACCACTCTGGCCGACTGGAACTGGCCGATCTGGGATCCCTCACAGAGCTGGCCGGAGTGGGCCGAATACGGGCGCTTTCAGGATCGCATCCTGGAACAGTTCGGACGTAGCACCAACCCGCTGCAGGAGCGGATCAGCTGGATCCTGATGGGGCTGGTGGTGATTTCCGCCACCGACGAGCTGCACTATCCCGACTTCAAGAAGTACACCAATCTGCTCAAGGGCCACGCGCTGGGCTCATATCACCAGCTGCTGACGCAGATCATGATCGGCTCGGGGATGCAGTGGTATCTCAATGGCTTCGAAAACGAGGTCGGTCATGCCAATGAGAATCTGGCGCGCGAAGTGCTGGAATTGTTCGCCCTGGGGGTTACCGATTTGCAGAGCGGGCAGCCCAACTACGCCGAGTCCGACGTCAAGGAGATTGCGCGGGCGCTGACCGGCTATCAGTACAACTGGACCACCGGCAACGCCGATTTCAATCCGGCGCGCTGGGATTCAGGGCCCAAGACTTTCCTCGGTGCTCCGCGTGGGGCGGCGGCCATCAGTGAGGTGATGCAGGCCATCGATGAGCATCCCAGCTATCGCCGCTATCTGGCCGCGCGGTTTTATCAGGAGATCGTCGGATTGCCGCCGGCGGCGGGTGTGCTCGACGGGTTGGTGGCTGCGTTGGGTCCCAGCGTCGACCTGCGCGCGCTGGTCACCGCGATTGCCCAGCGGCCGGAGTTCCTCTCCGACGCGGCGATCAACGCGCGGGTGCGCTGCCCGATCGAACTGGTCGCGGCCAGCGTGCGAGCGCTGGATCTTTACGCGCTGGAGGACTTCAACTTCGCCTACAGCATGAGCTTTCTGGGCCAGCATCTGTTCAACGCGCCCAACGTCAACGGCTGGCCGCAGGGGCGCAGCTGGCTGCATGCCGGTCAGGTGATCAACTGGTCATCGCTGGCGCGGGAGCTGGCGACCCGCGATTCGGGCGAGGCCGGGGTGCCGGTGGCCCAGCGTTCCAGCACGATTCGGCAGTTCCATGTGGACGCCGGCGCCCTGAGCGCCGCGGCCAGAGCGCAGGGCGCGCAGGCGCTGCTCGGGCTGCATGGGGTGAGCGCCGCGACCAACGGCTCCATGACCAGCTTCGCCGAGGGTGCCTGGAGTTTTGAGCGAGCCTATGCGCTGGTGCTGCTGGGCATGAACTCTCCCGAGTTCTATCTGAATTAGAGGCGCGCGCAGATGAGTTCCAGCCGTCGACACTTTCTCCGCGATCTGGGCGTGGTCAGCGTGGCCAGCAGTCTGGGTCCGTTGCTGTTCCGGGCCGTCGGCAGTCGCGCCAGTGCCGCCAACCTCGCTGGATTCGGCAGCACCGTGCTACCGCCGGGCACCCCGATCCTGGTGCAGATCATCCTCGATGGCGGCAATGACAATCTCAATACGCTGGTGCCGGTCAACAATCCCTGGTACTACGACAGCGAATACGGCCATGGGCCACTGGCGCTCACGCCGGAACAGACCCTGCCGCTGAACGGTGTTGCTGATTACCGGCTGCACCCGGCGCTAAGCTGGCTGGCGGCGCGACACAACAGCAGCGCCGACGTCGCTTTCGTCCAGGGCGTAGGGGTCAGCGAGCGGGTCAGTTTCAGTCATTTCGACTCGATGAAAGTGTGGCAGAGCACGGATCCCAATCTGCTCACCCCCACCGGCTGGCTGGGCCGCTACAACGACCTGCGCACCCCCGGAAACCCCTACGCCAGCATCTGCCTGAACGAGCTGCGGCTGGAATGTGTGGCGGCGCAGACGCCCACCCTGGTGCTGCAGACCACCGATCAGTTCTACGTGCGCACGCCGGGATTTCCGCTGCCGCAGAATCTGGCCGACCTGTATGTCAGTTCGCTGCTCAATCTGGCCGCCGGCCAGAGTGGGGGCCTGCATCAGGAAGTGGGAGCGCTGATCGACCGCACATTCTCGATGAGCACCCGGATTACCGACGCCTCTGATTCCGGGATCACCGCCGGTACTCATTCTCGGATCGCCCAGCATCTGCTGCAGACCGCGCTGCTGATCCGCGCGGGCATTCCCAGTCAAACCTACAGCATGGCCTTCGGTCCCTTTGACACCCATGGTGATCAGCTGGTGCGCCAGGATGAGTTGCTGCAGCAGCTCAATGAGGGGCTGAGCAAGCTGTTCGCCGCGCTGGCCGGGTCGGGGCGCGAGAACGATGTGGTGGTGCAGATCATTTCCGAATTCGGTCGGCAAATCACCGCCAACGGCAGCGCCGGCACCGATCACGGCCAGGGCGGGATGAGCATCGTTCTGGGGGCCGCGGTGCAGGGCGGCCTCTACGGCGAACCGTCAGAGCTGGATCCGGGTGGTCCCACTCGCCCCAACCGGATCAACGACGCGCAGGTGCCGACCACCGACTTCCGTCGGACTTATGCAGCGGTGGTCAACCATCTGGCCGGCGACTCTGGCGCCGCCGACCAGGTGTTGGGAAGCAACTTCGGAGCGCCACTGCCGATCTTCGGCGGTTCGGCGGACGCGCTGTTCAGTAGCGGCTTCGAGTAGTTCCCGCGGCTGCCCAGGGTCGGGCAGCCGCGGCGCTGGCTTGGCGATAGCTCTAGCGCGCCAGTGAGGCGCTGACGCCAGCGAAGGCCGCCGCGAAGCAGTAGCGCTTGCCGTCGGCGCAGGGCAGGCATTGGGCATCGGTCTCTGCGACCGCGTCGCAGACCAACTCTGCGCTGGGGACCAGCTGCTGTTGCGCGAGGTTGCGAGCGTCTACCACCGCCTCAATTCGACCGTCATAAAGCTGACTGCCGTCATCGGCCACCTGGAAGGAAAGGCTGAGCTGGTCTGCAGCGATCACGGCATTGCCCACGCCCAGCTGCATCCATCCGCCGTTTGCCTGCAGGCGACCGCTGCGAGTCAGTTTCAGGCTCCCCAGCAGGCCGCTGGTGGCGCCGTTGGCGTTGCGCAGGACGACTTTCCCGGTGCGCAGATTTGGCTGCAACTGCACCCGGTTGGCCGCGCTGGGCAGCAGCGGGAAGCCGCTGGGCTGAAGCACGTAGACAGCGCTGGTGTCGACCTCGAACTCGCGGGTGTCGATGCGCCGGGGGTCCGGCGAGGTGTGGTGGGTCTGGGTGGAGAAGGGGCGGCTGTCGGGGTCGGCCTGCAGATCCTCGACGATGTCCTTGGCCCGGCTGTAGATCCAGCTGCTGCCGCGGCCGTTGTTGCAGATCATCCCGACGCCCACGTCCTGGTTGGCCACTGCCTTGGGCCACAGCGACCAGATCGCGCCGTGCACCGACTGTTGCTGGTTGCCCTGGAACACCCCGATGTCGCCACCGTTGTAGATCGAGCCGTTGTTATCGTCAATCAGCAGGCCCAGCCCATAAGGCGGCAGGTTCATCGGGTCCGGTCCCAGCGCGAGGTGGCCGAATCGGGTCTCCATCCAGTGTCGGTCGACGATGTGCTCGGCTCTGTAGGCGGTCAGCAGGCGCATGAAGTCACCGATGGTCAGCGCCCAGCCACCAGAAGGGCCGAACCAGCTGGCCTGGGCCTGGGTGACCTCCCAGGCCTCGCCCTGGACCCAGTTCTTGGCCCCGGCACCCCAGTTGCCGTCGTAATAGCCGACCGCACGATTGGGAATGTCGTCGGCGCGATGGGCGTGGGTGATTGCCAGCGAAGTGGCCTGGCCGGGCGCCAGCGGATTGGCCGACCAGGTGCCGACAGCATCCCAGACGTAGTCCTCGTAGCCCATGTAGCCGTGGGCCTTGGCGATGTCAGCGACCATCGCGCCCGCCACGCTGTAGCCGACGTTCGAATAGACCGCCTGCCAGCCGTCGTTGGCGCCGTCGCCGTCATAGTCCACCGGCGGCAGATCGATGACGTTGTTGGCCTCGCTGAGCAAATAGCTGTTGAGCATCCATTCCGGATCCAGCGAGGCGCGGTGAACCTCGGTACAGAATGCATCGCCCGGATCGGGCGTGACTGCGTTCTTGCACTGGTCCATGGTCGAGCCGGGGTCCCAGTTGGGGCTGAAGGCAGCGCCGCGATCCGGTCCACCGACGCCGGCGGTGTGGCTGAGCAGTTGCGCCAGCACCGCGTTACCCAGATCGCCATTGGCCGGCAGCCGATCCTTGACCTGGGTGTTGAGGGTTGCCCAGCCGTTCTCGATCTGCTTCATCGCCGCGAGCGCGGTGAAGGTCTTGGAGACTGATCCCACCGCGCCCATGGTCGATACCGACCAGTCCTCTGCCGACAGTCCCAGGCGTGATCGGCCATAGCCCTTGAGGTAGACGATTTCGTCGTCAATCGACACGCCCACCGCGCATCCCGGCGCGAAAGGGCCATCCAGAACGCCGATCATCAGGCCGTCGACCAGCGGCCAGGCCTGGGTGGCGAACTTGCCGTCCTTGGCCGCGGCGATCGCCACATTGCTGTCCGGCACATGGTCCGCACCGTTCTGCACTGGCGGCTGACCACAGCCGGCGAGCAGGGTGAGGGAGAAAGCGACGGCGCCACCGAGGGCGCTGGGTCGACGGGAGATCATCAACGCTTGGGCTTGCGGTTTCATCTGCGTGCTCCTTGTGGTGGTTCGGAATCAGTTGCGCCTTGCTGTCGCTAAAATTGCAACCAATTGGAACTACGGATTCGCAGATGGAAAACGTCATCGGCAGTTGAGCTGTGACCGAAACTGCCAACCAGTCGGGGTTTGCGGAGACTTGTGGGGTTTCAGTCGATCTGCGACGGCAAGGCGTGCGCTGCCATCGAGGCGCAGACTGGATCTGGGCCTGCCGCATTGGCAATGCCCAGCGGCACGGCTGGGCGTTGAAGGAGGTCTGCCGCGCTCAGCCTGCGGCCGCCCGGCGCTGCTCCATTCGCTCGACCACGGTCAGCGCGACCTTGTCGCGCAGGTACAGTGGCTGGGCGTGTTCGGGGGTTTGCCAGCGGCTGCTGTGGGCTTCGCGCTGGGCCAGTTTGAGCAGCGCCGCGGCGCGCGGATAGCGCGGCTGAGTTTGCGCGTCCACCCGATCGCCGAGTTGGGTTTGCAGCACCCTGGCGTAGGCGTTCCAGCCGCTGCCAACCGCACGCCAGGTCTGGTCACCGCTCAGGCGGACCTGCTCCGGTGGAATCACCCGCTCGCCGTTGAGGGCGACCACCAGACCGTCCTCGTCGCTGCGGAACAGGCCGAGGTAGATCTCGCCCATGCGCGCATCGATCATCGCGGCAATCGGGTGGCCGGGGTGCTCGTCCGCTTCGGCCTGGGCCAGCGCAGCCAGTGAGGAGAGAGGAATGACTGGCTTGCCCAGGCCAAAAGCGAGGCCTTGTGCCACCGAGGCGGCCAATCTGACCCCGGTGAAGGAGCCCGGTCCGCGGCCGAAAACCACCGCGTCCAGCGCCTTGCGCGGCAGATCCGCTTCCAGCAGCAACTCGTCGATCATCGGCAGCAGCAGTTCTGCGTGCTTGCGCGGTGCGACCTCAAAACGCTCAATGATTCGGCCCTCGACCCACAGTGCGGCCGAACAGGCTTCTGTAGAGGTATCCAGAGCTAACAAAATCATGACTTTAGAGCTTCTTTTTGAAGTTGATTATAGTCTATACCCGGACTCTGGCCGTGTCAGGGTGAGAATGAGGCGATTTGCAGGCAGGGGCGACTCAAACGAGGAATCTCACCTGTCTTCGACCACGATGACTCGTCGACGCCCTGGCCATGAGGGCTGATGAAACGCCGGGTCAATCAGTCGACCGTCGCGCTCATCCGCAGTTCCCGCATAGCGACGTTTGGGTCAGTGCCAGCCGGCGGCGGCCGATGATGCCAGCGCACCGGTGGTCGGTCCACCGACCAGTTGGCGGTTGCAATGGTTTTGGCGCTGGTAACGCGAAACCGCCCGGGATGCCCGGGCGGTGGGGTTGTGTCGCGTCAACGGATCGCGGGCGCTCAGCGAGCAATCGCGACCTGATCAGACTGGCTGCCGCCGCCCAGTTGCTCGGCGCGGCCGATCAGCTCGACCAGTTCGCCACGCAGCCCATAGGGATCGGCGCCGCGATTGAGCTGCGCGAGCTCGGCGATTTCGGCGTAGCCAAAACCATCCAGGTACTTGCCGCCGCGCAGGGCTTCGCCGAAGGCGGCAACCGCGGCGGCGAACTGGATCTGGCTGGAGCCCGATCCGAGCTGCTGCGGGGTCGCGATCGCCTGAGTGATGAGTTCGCTCTGCTCAGCCTGCGGATACTTGTAACGCAGCTTCAGAAAGCCCAGTTCGTTCGCGTTGGCCGCCTTGACTGCGTTGCTGCCGTAGCGCAGGTCGGGCAGCCGTGCGGCGCTTGATCCCACCGGGGTGAGTTCATACAGCGCGGTCACCGTGTGGCCGGCGCCGATCTCTCCAGCATCGACCGCGTCGTTGTTGAAGTCTTCGCGCGCCAGCAGTCGATTCTCGTAGCCAATCAATCGGTATTCGGCGACGACCGCCGGATTGAACTCGATCTGGATCTTCACATCCTTGGCGATGGTCAGCAGGTTGGCCGAAAGCTCGTCCACCAGCACCTTCTGTGCCTCCCGCTCGGTGTCGATGTAGGCGTGGTTGCCGTCGCCCAGGTCAGCCAGGCGCTCGGCCAGATGGTCGTTGTAGTTGCCCTGACCGAAGCCCAGGGTAGTCAGTGCGATGCCGCTCTTGCGCTCGCGGCTGACCAGATCTTCCAGCGCCTGCTGATTGACCGTGCCAACGTTGAAGTCGCCGTCGGTGGCCAGGATCACCCGGTTGACTCCGCCGGGGATCATGTTCTCGCGAGCGACCTGGTAGGCCAGCTGGATGCCCTGACCGCCGTTGGTGGAACCGCCTGCCTGCAGCGCATTCAGCGCGCCCAGGATGAGGTCCTTCTGATCGCCGCCGGTGGACGGCAACACCAGTCCGGCGGCACCGGCGTAGACCACGATTGCAACCCGATCCTGCGGCCGCATCTGCTCGGTGAGCTTGTGCATCGCCGCCTTCACCAGCGGCAGCTTGTCCGGCGAATTCATCGAGCCGGAGACGTCGAGCAGAAACACCAGATTGCTGGCCGGCAGCTGGGCATGGGGGACCTCGAAGCCCTTCAGGCCCACCTGCAGCAGCCAGCGGTCGGCGTTCCAAGGGGTCAGCGCGAGCTCGGTGCTGACCGTGAACGGGGTCCGCTGGTCGGTCGGAATCGGATAGTCGTAATCGAAGTAGTTGATGAATTCTTCCACTCGAACCGCGTCGGTCGGAGGCAGCCGTCCGCCTGCGAGGAAGCGACGCGCATTGCTGTAGGCGCCGGTGTCGACGTCGACCGAGAAAGTGGAAACCGGGTCATCGCTGACCGCGATCACCGGATTGGGCTTCATATCGGCATAGCGCTCGGTATCGGTCGGTTGTTCCAGCCCGAGCCGGTCAGCCGGACCAGTGGCGTAACCACCGGCGGTGATGCCGGAGGTCATCGCAACTGGCTTGGGCGCCGAGGCCGGCGGAGCAGCGATCCGTCGCTCGGGGGCGGCCACCTCGGAACGCAAGCGGCCATCCATCTCCTGGCGCGGCGCCAGCACCGGCTCGGCTGCAGCCGCTGCGCCGTCGTCGACGCTGAGCTCGGACTCACCGACGAACAGTTCGTCCTTGCTGACGTTGTCATGCAGAGTGATCTGCACGCTGGGTTCGTCGGTCTTCTCGCCGGTCCGCACGCAGGCGTTGAGCAACAGTACTGCCGACAGCGCGCTTACCAGGGGTAGGGGTCGAAACTTGGCCATGGTGGTCCTCATCGGTGGTGGTCATTGACCGGGGTTTGAACACAACAACGGCGCTGCTCGCGGATCGGGGTTAATGGGCTATCAATCAC
>JAGRJL010000048.1:8134-13717 GCA_020442775.1 Lysobacterales bacterium
TCCTGCGTCCACTGACTGAAGACGACGGCGAGTTCATGCTGGCGCTGCTTAATGACCCGGGTTTCCTGCGCTTTGTCGGCGATCGTCAGGTGCGCACGGTGGATGCCGCGGTTGAGTACCTGTGCCAGGGCATCCTGCGCAGCTATACCGACTACGGTTTCGGCATGTATCTGTGCCAGCGCAGCGAAGACGGCGCGGCGATGGGGATTTGCGGCCTGGTCAAGCGCGAATGGTTGCCGGATTTTGACCTGGGCTACGGTCTGCTGCGGCCTTATGTGGGCAAGGGTTATGCCAAGGAAGCCGGTCTGGCCATCGTGGAACAGGCCCGCCAGCTGGGTCTGCCGCGGGTGCTGGCGATCGTTCAGCCCGACAACGCCGTGTCGATTGGCCTGCTCCAGGCATTGGGCTTTGCATACCTGCGAACCGAGCCGGCCAATGTGGATGACTGCGAATTGAAGGTCTATGCGCTCGACATGACCGGGGCCACATGATCGTCGAGCGGATCTGCGGTACTTTTGGTTACAAGGTGTAGCGGAGCCGGGCGATGAATGCAAAGCAAGGGTTGAAAGGATTTCTGATTCTGGGGTTGCTGTTCGGCGCCGATGCGCTGTATGCCGAGGGCCTTGTGGCGCCTCAGGGATCCACCACCCTGGTCGTGACCAATGTGGACTTTCAGAATTTCCTGATTGACGGTCAGCCCGATCCAGACTTGATGCTGATGCGCGGCGCTACCTATGTGTTCGATCTTCAGGCAATCCCGGCATTCCATCCCTTTTTCATCAAGACCGTGCAATCCACAGGAAGCGGCAACACCTTCGACGACGGGGTCACCGGCAACGGGGCCTCGGGTGAGAATGACATCACTTTCCAGGTGCCGATGTCGGCGCCGAATTTGCTGTTCTACAACTGCGGCAATCACGCGGCGATGACCGGCAACATATTTATCGTCGACAATCCCACGATTTTCGCCAACGGCTTCGAATAGCTGTCGGCCGATGCTGACATTGGGCTAGTCTTGGAGCCAGTTCCCAAGCTCCGAGACTGATTGATGCTGTGCTTCGTCTATCGCTCCAACCGGCGCGATCAAACTTATGTCTACCTGGCCCGCAAGGACGACTTCGAGGCGCTGCCTGACGATCTGCGCGAGCGCGTCGAGCCGCTGGAGCTGGTGCTGGAAGTGGATCTGCACCCGGAGCGCAAGCTGGCGATGGAGGATCCGGCCGCGGTCATCCGCAATCTGGGTGCGCAAGGCTGGCATCTGCAGTTGCCGCGACATGAGCGCTCCCTGCTGCAGGCGGTTCCGTGATGAGCGGCGATCTGCTGACCGTAGCGCTGGCCCAGTACGCGCCGGTGTGGCTGAATCGGGACGCGACCCTGCAGCGGGTGCTGGGGGCGATGGAGGAGGCGGCCGAAGCCGGTGCCGAGCTGATCGCCTTCGGCGAGGCGCTGGTTCCGGGCTATCCGTTCTGGGTGGAATTGACCGAGGGCGCGCGCTTCGAGTCGCCGCTGCAGAAGCAGTGGTTTGCGCTGTATTCGGAGCAGGCGGTGCAGCTGGAGCGGGGCGATCTGGATCCGGTTTGCAAGCTCGCGAGCAGGCTCAAGCTTTGGGTTGTACTGGGGACTATTGAGCGACCACGCGAACGCGGCGGGCACAGCCTTTACTGCTCGCTGGTGGTCATCGACGATCAGGGCGCGATCCGCAACGTTCATCGCAAGCTGATGCCGACCTACGAGGAGCGGCTGGTGTGGTCGCCCGGCGATGGTCACGGCTTGCGCAGCTTCCGCATCGGCGAGTTTACCCTTGGCGCACTCAACTGCTGGGAGAACTGGATGCCGCTGGCGCGCAGCGCGCTGTACGCCCAGGGCGTGGATCTGCACGTGGCGATCTGGCCGGGCAATTTGCGCAACACGGTCGATATCACCCGGATGATCGCGCGTGAGGGACGCAGCTACGTGCTCAGCGTCAGCGGTCTGATGGGGCGGGCGCAAATCACCGACGACTTGCCCGAGGCCGAGCGGCTGCGGGCAGCCATGCCCGAAGTCGCCGCCGACGGCGGCAGCTGCATCGCCGAGCCCGACGGGGAATGGCTGCTGGCTCCGGAAGTGGGCAGCGAAGGGCTGTATCTGGCCACCCTGGATGCCGCAAAGATTCGCGAGGCCCGGCAGAACTTTGATCCCTTCGGCCACTACTCACGGCCCGATGTGCTGGAACTGCAGGTGAACCGGCAGCGCCAGTGCGGTTGGAAGGTGATCGACTGAGGCAGCGTCGCATTACAGAGATCGGCCGGTCACTCGATCGTGCTGTCAGACGCGAGGCTTTCCTGGCCACTGGAACTGGCTACTGGTACTGGCTCACTCCCCACACAACGGCAATGCCTCGCCCTCCCCAACCACCACGAAGCGAGTGATCGCCTTGCTCTGCGCCACCTCGCCGATCTGATAGCTGATGCGGGCGTTCTCGCCATCGATAAAGATCAGCTCCGCGCTGCCGATCTCGGGTACCGGAAAGCTGGTGGCCGCACCGCTGATCTCGGCTAGCGGTACCCCGGTCAGCGGCCGCTGCAGGGCGCCGCGATAGCTGCCGTCGGGCTGCAGACGCAGTTCAGCCGCGCTGATCCACTGGTCGCGCCCGCTCTCGCCGTAGGTGTACCAGAGGGCGAACATGACATCGCCCTGATGGGACAGAGTCAGTCCCCAGCCGGGCTCGGCGGGATTCCACCACAGGTCGGAGTAGTTGGTTGCCAGCGTCCGGGAAAGGGTGGTGCCGATGCAACTGAGCGGGGCCTGCCCGAACACAAAGGGCTGCAGCCGCCGGTTTTGGCTGATGCCGTCGACGCTGTATTCCAGGGTCAGCTCGCCCGTTTCGTCGAACTGCAGCAGGGCGGTCCCAACCGCTTCAACCTCGGTGAAGGCGGGCGCGCCGTCGATCTGCTCCAGCGGGATGCCGCGCACCCGGTAGACCGGCCCAATGAAGCTGCCGTCGATGTCGGCGCTGGCTTCGATGGTCAGAAACATCACCTGACCGTCGCTGGCATAGCTGTACCAGGTGCCATACAGCAGCGATCCCTGGTGCTGCAGATTGAGCCCCCAGCCAGGCTGCTCCGGGTTCCAGTAGATGTTGCTGCGATTGAGCGGCGGATCAATCTCGAAGGCATGCACGGTGGTGCTGCCCTGGTAGTCGGCCTCGAAGATCCAGCGGCCGGCCGGCTCTCCCACGGGGATCTGGTAGGTCCAGTACCAGTAGGAAGCGGCATAGAAGGTCGGGTCATCGCTACCCTGGGGGAGGCTGAAATCCCAGCTGCGCTGAATGCTGCCGTCTGGACGGCGAATCCGGAACCGGCTGGGCTGGTTGATCCGCTGGTCTGCGTAGTAGGCGGCGAAGACGATTTCGCTGCCCGCGGAAAAGCGCTTGCTCAAGTTCGGACTGTCGCTGGTCTGCGGGCAGCGGGGAATGCTGGGCGGCTGGTAGTGCGTCCCCAAGCGATTGATTTTGCTGTGGTCGTAGGGGCGTTGCGTTGCCCAGCCGGAGGCTCTGCTGTTGCAGGCGCCGTTGAAGGGGTCGATCACCACCGAGCGCGGATCGTCGCCGGCGTGAAGCTCGAAGTGCAGATGGGGACCGGTGCTGCTGCCGGAACTGCCGATCTTGCCCAGGTACTCACCGGCGACCACCGAATCCCCGAAGACCTTGGCGGTGGTGGATCCATTCTTCATGTGCAGATACCAGGCGACGGTCCCGTCAGCATGCTGCACAAAGACAAAATTGGTCGGATTGCTGTTGAAGCCGCATTCGCGATCAAAGCTGCCGTCGCGCTTGCCGACGATCACCCCGTCGGCGGCGGCGACGATGTCGATTGCGCCGGCGTCCATCAGGGTCCAGGAGAAGGGCCACATGAAGATATCGGTGCCCTGATGGTTGTAGCCGTCGGCGGTGTCGTAGGAGCGGGTGCCGCAGCTGTAGTCGCGGATCTGTTCGGGAAAGGCGGGGTTGGAATCGACGAAGTTGGAGACCCCGGTCAGGTCGCTGCCAAAGCCGGGGTTGGGCGCCAGCGGCCAGATCATGCCGGTGATCTTGGCGCCGGCCGGGGGCGCTTGTTTGCCGAGGGCGCGCAGCTTCTGCAGACCCTGCGTTTGGACTTCGAGCAGCTGATCGCGCTGCTCCGGCGTCAGCTGGTCACCGAAGGCCTGCGCTGAAAGCCCTTGTCCGCCGTCCGGCGACACCGACGCTGCCAGCGAAACGGCAAACGCCAGGGCGGCCAGACTCATCTCGGCACTGGCTTAGCCGCGGTCGAGCAGTTCGCGCAGGTCGGACAGGCCCGCGCTGGCCCGGGAAATGTAGTTGGCCATCACCAGCGAATGATTGGCGAAGGCGCCAAAGCCGCCGCCGTTGAGGATCACCGGGCTCCAGATCGGCTCCTGGGTGTTTTCGAGCTCGCGAATGATCTGGCGCAGGCTGACCAGCGCGTTCTTGTCCTCCAGCACTGGCGCGAAATCGTGCTGCACCGCCTTGAGCAGGTGAATCAGCGCGTAGCAGGCGCCGCGGGCCTCATAGAACTCGTTGTCGATCTGCATCCACGGGGTGCGGGTGACCACCAGACGATGGCCCGGCGTGGACTGACGCGCCTGGGGGTCGTCAGACAGATCGGTGTTCAGGCGCACCTGGCCGACGCTGGCCGACAGTCGCTGGGAGAAGTTGCCCAGCTGCTTCTCGACCAGATTCAGATAGCTCGCCAGGTTGTCGGCGCGGGCGTAGAACTGGGCGTCGGTCTGGTCCTCATCGCTCAGTCGATCCAGATAGCTGCGCAAGTGGGCGATCGCCAGGGTGTACTGGCTCTCGCTGGAGGGCAGGATCCAGCGGTCGTTGGTGAATGAAAACAGCGGGTGGGCCTCGCGCAGATCCTGATCGTCCTGACTCTGGGTTTGCGAGCGGGAGAAATCATTGCGCAGCGCCAGGGTCATGTCGCGCAGCTGCTGGAGTACGCCGAACTCCCACTCGGGAACGTCGTCCATGATCAGCCCGGGCGGCATGATGTCGTTGCTGAAATAGCCGCCGCTCTTGTGCAGCAGGGTCTCCGCAAGGGCGATGGTGGTGTGCACGGTCACATAGCCGGGCACCACTTCGCGCTGCTTGGCGGTGGCATCCCGCTGCGCCGCCTTGACTGGCGAGAAGCTCGGCGGATCGCCGCTCCAGAAGAACATCAGCGCCAGGATGATGACCGTATAGGCCAGCAGTGCGCCCAGCAGCCAGGCACCCTTGCCGCGGATGTAGGCCCCCGATCCGTGGGCGATTGGTGGTTGTTCGGCGACTTCCTCTGTACTCATGCTTTAGGTCTCTCGGTAGATTTCACCGCCGCCGGAGCGAAACTCGGCCGCTTTTTCCTGCATTCCTGCATCCAGCGCCTGCTGCTCGTCCACCCCCAGCTGGTCGGCGTATTCGCGCACATCCTGGGTGATCTTCATCGAGCAGAAGTGAAGCCAGCACATCGAGCAGAAGTGCGCCACCTTGGAGGAGTCCTTGGGCAGGGTCTCATCGTGGTACTCACGTGCACGGTCCGTATAGAGGCCGAGATTGCACTGGTATTACCA
>JAGRJL010000622.1 GCA_020442775.1 Lysobacterales bacterium
GGTGCCAGCACCAGCGCCTGGGTGGTGTGATCGTCGCGCTGCAGCCGCGACAGGATCGGCAGCGCGAAAGCGGCGGTCTTGCCGGTGCCGGTCTGTGCCTGCCCGAGCACATCGCGCCCTTCCAGCAGCGGCGGGATGGTCGCCGCCTGGATCGGTGAGGGCGATTCATAGCCCACGTCCGCCAGCGCCTGCAGCAGTGCGTCGGCCAGACCGAGGTCGTGGAAGCGGAGATCTTCGGGGGATTGAGTAGTCATAGCGCGCAGCTTAGTGCCTGCGCGACTGAAGAGCTACGCAAATAGCTCGTCCTGCTGGTTCGTGCAGCGACTTCAGCGGGCCGTGGCCAGGAATTCGCTCAATCTCTCAACGACCGGGTTGGGCTGTTTGAGCCAATCGGTATGACCCGGCGGTGGGCCACCAGGGTTGATGATCGTTTCGACTTCCACACTCGGATCCAGTCGGCTCATCAGTGATGCCACCGCCGCCTTCGGCGAGTAGCTGTCGCCATCCATCGCCAGGGCCAGCAAGCGTATCGGTAGCGGTGATCCTGCGGCCAGCCGTCGATCACCCAGCGGTATGATCCCCTTGCCGACGAAGAGCGCCCACTCGCGCATCAGGGTCGCGGCCTGGCGACCGCCAAAACCCACCCAGTCGCCGCGAAAAACGCCCATGGTGGCGAGCATCAGCTTGACCATGATCACCAGAAAGCGCGCCTGATTGCGCACCTTGGGCGCCAGCAGTTCGGCCTGGGGGCTGCCGCTGGCGGCCAGAATGAGGCCCGCCACCGGCTCCGAGCCCGCTTCGAGCTGCTCAATCGTATGGATCACCGCCAGATGGCCGCCCAGCGAGTGACAGAACCAGTACAGCGGCGCCTGCGGCAGCGCCAGTCGAGCGCGGCTCAACAATATTGCCAGTTCGCCGTTGACCAGATCCTCGTAGCCCCAGTCACAGCGGCGCGAGGCGCGAACACTGCTGCCGCCCACACCGCGCAAATCAAGGCACAGCACATGATTTCCGCGAGCGCACGCCGCCTCGCAGAATCGGCGGTAGGCGCCGGCCGGGATTCCCATTGCCGGAAGCACCAGCAGTGCGGGGGCTGCCGGATCCGGGCCACGCCAAAGGCGCAGTTCGGTGCTGACTTCCGGGGTGATCGGTATGCGTTCAATCTCGGGCTTCATCTCGCCTCCGTCCCTAGCGCCAGCGCTCTCCGCAGATTGGCCGCGCGCAAATGACCGGAAGCCAGCCGGGGGTCGGCCGGTTTGGCCAGCGGCGGCACGATCCCCAGGCAGGGCGCCGGCAGGCGCTGCTTCAGGGTGTCGATGTTCTCGGTTTGCGCCAGCATCGGATCTTCCACACAGTTGCCGATCCAGCCAGCAAGGATCAGGCCGTCGTCGAGGATCGCGCGTGCAGTGAGCAGGGCGTGGTTGAGGCAGCCCAGACGCAGACCTACGACCAGAATGACCGGCAAGCCCAGGCGCCTGGGGACGTCGGCCAGCATCAGCCGCTGTCCCAGCGGAACCATCCAGCCGCCTACCCCTTCGACCACTACAAAGTCTGCCGATTCCGCCAGACGCTCATAATCGCGCGCAATCCGGCGCAGGTCGATCCGCCGATGGGCCCGGGTCGCCGCGATATGAGGCGCGATCGCTGGCTCGTAAAGAAAGGAGTTGATCCGCTTGAGCGGGGCCTCCAGGCCACTGGCGGCGCGCAGCGCGAGTGCGTCTTCAGCTTCAGCGACATTGCCGGTGGCGACCGGCTTCATGGCTGCCACGCAAAGACCGAAGCTGCGCAATCGGTGGATCAATGCGCAGCTGACCAGGGTCTTGCCGATCTCGGTGTCGGTGCCGGTGACGAAGACCCCGCGAATGGGCGCGGCGGCTGCCGGGACTGGCTTTGCCCGCTTTGCTGCGGCAGCATGCGCGCTCTTTTCCATTGAGCTGGATCCCATGTTCGATTTCACTTCAACCGCCGCCGCAGATCTGTCCAAGGGCGAGCAGTATGCCCTGCTGGCCGAACAGGCCGCGTCCCTGCTGACCGGTGAGCCGGATCGGACCGCCAAGGCGGCCAACTTCGCCGCGCTGCTGTTCCACGGGCTGGCAGATCTGAACTGGCTGGGATTCTACTTCTACGACGGCAGCGAACTGGTGGTGGGTCCCTTCCAGGGCAAACCCGCCTGCGTGCGGATCCCGCTGGGCAAGGGGGTTTGCGGCACCGCCGCGGCCAGCGGCCAGACCCAGGTGGTGGCCGATGTGGACGCCTTCCCCGGCCACATCGCCTGCGACTCCGAATCGCGCTCGGAAGTGGTGGTCCCGCTGTTTCACGAGGGTCAGCTGATCGGCGTGCTGGACATCGATAGCCCCAGGCCAGGGCGCTTTGATGATGAGGATCGGGTTGGGTTTGAGCAGTTAGCTGCGGTGTTCTTGGCGCATTGGTAGTGTCGAGGGCAGGAGGGCCCAGGGCTCAGGGC
>JAGRJL010000049.1 GCA_020442775.1 Lysobacterales bacterium
TCATCGGCCTTCCAGCATTCGTTGCGTCCCTTGACCCAGCCGCGCTGCTCGCTCTTGAGCACCGGCGGGTGCTGATTGGCGGCCTTCGCACTCGCTGCCTGATAGACCTGTTTCATCTGCCAGTCCAGACCGGCCAGTTCGGGGTCTTCGCAGATCAGGGTTTCGACGCTGCCGCGGGCCTTGGCGCAGTCGTAGGTGGGCCGCTGCAGATGTTGGCTGACCGCGTCGCACCAGGCGTCGCTGGATCGATCCGGCAGGTTGGCGGGATCCGGGCCGAGCCGCCGCTCGATCACCATCCGCCACTCGTCCGATCCAAGGTCAGGACCGTGCCCCTGGCCGTCGCCGACGCTCAGCTGCTTCTCGACCGCCTGGATCCAGGCGTCGGAACAGCCGGCGGCCTGTAGCGATACCGGTTGCATGACCCAGGACAGCGCAATCAGAGCAGCGATTCTCATGTCCAGATCCTCTTTTCGGCGGGGCTACTGATACGGCCTGTATCGGCCTACTGGGGAAGTCTAGCGATCTAGTTGTGCAGCGGATGTGCTTCAGTGCGATGGCTCGGCGATTGGTTGCGCCAGGTCGCGGTCCACCGGTTGCGGCAGCGCGAGCGCTGTCGCGGCCGCCTGTAGCAAGACCTGCGCCTGATCCTCCGAGAGCCGAAGGGTGGTGACGCCCACGGGAAGTTCGTCGGGCAATCGCTCCGGCAGTTGCCCGCTGAGACCGGCGTAGATCACCAGCGCTGCGAGCGCTGTACCCATGGGGTCGGGATGAAAGCCGTCGCCACCATAGAGTGCCGGACCGGGTTCCAGCTGCCAGGCAGCCCACCACGCGCGCCCTGCCGGCAGAAGCGTCGCCTGCGCATCCTCCGCGGCCTTGCTGTAGGCGTCATCGACTGCAGCAAAAGCCTGCAGGCGCGAAACCGGGGGCCAAACCATAAACAGCGCAGGCTGCGCGCCGCCCTTGCGAATCGGCTCTGCCCAGCGCTGCGCCCATTTGCTCAAATTGACCTGATTGGCCGGCAGCGAGGAAGGCCCCTGCTGCATCACCACGTAGTCCCAGTTTCCGGCGGCCAGCGCGGCACGGGTTCTGCGGTCGGCCCAGTGATCGGACAGCCCGAAATCAGGCTTGGCCTTGGTCAAGGTCTCGATCCGAAGACCATCGGCTGCGCCCAGGGCCTCGACCACGCCCGGCAGGTCGTTGCTGTAGGTCAGGCTGTTGCCGATGAACAGAATCCGCATCGACGCAGCGCCGCCGTCGGCCGCCTCGAGCGCCCCTGCGCCCCGGGATAGCAGCAGTATTGCCATCAGCAGCCATGGACGGAAACTCACCGCGAGCTGCCTCCAGTCGACGCTCGTGAATCACCCGAGTTTGCAGCAGGGAGCTTGGCCCGAAGGGGCAGTTGTTGGGAACTCGGCAATCAGCAGACGATCGCGGAAGGAACCGACCCACTGAACACCGACCGGCTCACACACCAGTCGGCGGGGACAGATTGATCGGGTCGTAGCCAATGCCGGCCGCCCGCCTCAGCGCGACGCTGGGGTGGATCTGTGCCGCCGGCGGCAGCTTGCGCGGCTCGCCTGCAGGCAGATACCAGCCAGCCAGCTGCTCACCCGGCCACTCCCGGTACTTTGCGCGCTTGGGCAGATACTCCAGCGCCCACCAGGCGCCGCTCAGGGACTGATGCATCGGGCCTGCGGGATCCGGCGCCACATACTGATGGCTGCTGCCCTTGCGCGCCTTGCCGTGAATCAGGTGATTGAACATCGCCTTGCTGGTCAGCAGACCCTGCGCCTGTGCCTGCTCGATCATCCACACCAGGGGAATCTTGGACAGCGCGCTCTCGGTCTCCGGGTAGCCGCCGCCGATATCTGAATGCACCCCGGCGAAGGCCATCTGCACGCAGTCCTGTTCGGTTGCCTTGTCGGGCTGGTAGGGATTGGGCACGAAGGGCTGCGGTTGCTCCCAGTCAGCCAGCCGGAACATCCGCCGGCGTTCATCGATCGCAATCGCATGGCGGAAACAGGCCACCGACGGATTCTTGCGGGTGTAGGGCAGGGTCTCCAGGCTGGGCAGATAGAAACGGTCCGGCCGCGGCACAATCATTGAGGCGACGGTGTCCCAGCAGCCCATGAAGTGCACCTGCACCGCACGGGCCCCGATCACCCGCGAAAAATGCCAGGCCAGCGGCAGGTC
>JAGRJL010000623.1 GCA_020442775.1 Lysobacterales bacterium
TGCCCCAGCCGGTGGATCGAACGGGTCACTGGAGCCTGCTCGATGCGAAAGATGCGGGGCTGGCTGATGGGAGCTGGCAGCCGCTGGATCAAGCGCTGGACAGCGAGGACTATCCGGGGATCAGCTCGGTGCTGGTGGCGCACGATGGCTATCTGATCTACGAACGCTATCGGGAAGGCGATGCCGAGGAGCTTCGCGACACCCGCAGCGCGACCAAGACGGTCACCGCGATGCTCGTGGGCATTGCGATGGCACAGGAACTGCTGGGCAAGCCGGATGATCCGGTGATGCCGCTGTTCGACGATCATCGGCGGCTCCTCCATCCAGACCCGCGCAAGGACGCGACCAGCTTCAAAGACCTGCTGACCATGAGTTCGCTGCTGGACTGTAACGACGACAACCCCTATTCGAGGGGCAACGAAGAGCGGATGTATGTGCGCGAAGACTGGACCGGCTTCGTGCTCGATCTGCCGATCAAGGGCTTCGCGCCATGGATGACCCGGCCCGAGGACAGCCCCTACGGGCGCTCCTTCAGCTACTGCACCGCCGGAGCCTATCTACTGGGGGCGGCAATCGAGCGGGCCAGCGGCAAATCGCTGGCGGCGTTTGCCGCCGCCTATCTGGAGCGGCCGCTGGGAATCCAGTCGGTCCGCTGGAATCAAAGTCCCCTCGGCGTAGGCATTGGCGGTGGCGGCACCCGCTATCGCTCCCGCGATCTGCTCAAGCTGGGTGAGTTGCTGCGCCTGCAGGGGCGCTGGGGAGATCATCAGATACTCCCGTCACACTGGGCCAGGGCGATGCTGACGGTTCAGCTGGAAGCCCGCGAAGATGCCCAGTACGGCTACCTGATCTGGCGCTTTGACTACCCGCAAAAAGGGCGGTCCCATCCGGTCTGGGCGATGAGCGGCAACGGCGGCAACTATGTGTTCATTGATCCAGCCACGAACAGCGTGGCGGTGGTGACCAGCAGCGCCTACAACCAGCGCTACGCGCACCCGAATTCGCAGCGGATTTACGCGGAGAAGGTGTTGCCGGAGCTTGTGAAGCGCACAGGGCCCAGGGCTCAGGGCCCAGACCCGCGCTGAATCTACTGAATCCCTTCACCCAGCAGTTCCGCCAGGCCGGGGACCTGGCGGGCCCGCTCGCGCTCTTGGGCAATCGCCTGGGCGATGCGCTCCTGGATGGCGCTGAAACCGGGCTGCTCGCGGAGCTTGCGCCATAGCGGTGAGAGCGCCAGGGATTGGCGATCACGGTAGCCCACCTCGCGGGCTTGATCGAGAGCCTCCAGCGCGGCGCCATACTCACCGCGCGCCTGCTCCAACAGCGCTACCTCCAGCCAGTTGTCGGGCCACAGATCACCGGCGCCAATCGCCACGCTCAGCTGATTCAGGCGGGCGTCCGCCCACGCCGGGTCGAGCTGGCCTGAGTAGATCCGCCATAGCGTCGCCGCAGGACCGCTTTCGGGCTTGAGCTGAAGCGCACGATCAAAGGCATCGACCGCGGCGTCGGTTTTCCCCTCTGCCAACGCCATCTCACCTGCCAGCAGCCAGAGGGTGGGATGCTGCGGGCGCTGCTGTGCATCGCTCAGCGCAGCCTGGGCCTCGCCAAGGCGGCCCAGACGGAACAGGAAAGCCGGCCAGGCGGCGGCGATGAAGGGACTATCCGGATAGAGCTGAAAACTGCGCCGCAGCAGCGTCTCGGCCGCCGCCGAGTAACCCAGCAGTTCCAGGTTGTGGGCCAGCTGTAGATCGACCAGCGGCAGATCGTGTCCGCCGGCACGGGCCTTGAGGTTGGCCGCCAGCGCATCCGCCAGCTGGCCGCGTATCGCCAGCAGGTGGGCCAGCGAAGAAAGGCTGTCCAGTCGCCCGCGCGGATCGATCTCCACCGCCCGCCGGTAGTCGGCCATCGCCTGCACGATCAAGCCGCGACAGTCGGCAGCATAGGCCCGGGCGGCGTAGGCAGCCGCGTTGTCCGGGACGACGGCGATCACCGCTTCGGCCAGTTGCTCGGCCTCCAGCGCACGCCGGCTGTCATCGTTGTGCAGACACATCATCGCGCTGGAGGCGAAGCTCAGACCGAGGCGAGCATCGACGCTGTCCGGCTCCAGAACCAGCGCCTGGCGGTAGAGCTCAATCGCCCGCAGGGTGTCGTCACGCTGTCCAATCCCGCCGTAATGGCGGGCGCGCTCGAGCAGCAGGTCGATTTCGGCATGGTTGGCTGGTTCAGCATGATTGGCATCTGGCGAGCGCACCACCTGCTCGGCGCTGGGCCACCACAGCGCGCCGAGCAGCAGCAGCGCGGCAATCAGAATCACCGCCAGCGCCTGGCCAACCGCGCTGGTGGACTGCGCCACCTCCTGGTCCTCGGGTTGCTCGCTCACCGGCGCACACAGCTGATAACCGCGACCACGAACGGTGCGCACATAGCGCGGCCGACGCGGGTCGTCGTCCAGCGCCTGACGCAGCAGCTTGACCCGCTGGGTGACGGTCTCCTCGTTGACCTCGGCCGGCGCCCACACCGTCTCGATCAGCTCATCGGCCGACACCACCCGCTGACCTTGCTGCAGCAGATAGGCGAGCAGGTCAAAGCTGAGGCCCGAAACGCCGAGTTGCTCGCCTTCGCGCAATACAAGGTGCGCCTCCAGGTCGATGGTCAGATCGGCGAGTCGAACAATCATTAGCGAGGGAATCGAGCGGGGTGAGGCGGGATTATCCGCCCTTGCGCCAGCGCAGTTGCAAACGCAGGCTCCAGTAGGGGTCATCTTCGCGACCCTGAGCAACCGAGCGCTGGACCTTCAACGGCACATAGAGCAGTTCCAGAGCGCCGTCCCAGCGCGGGCCGAATCGCTGGCCCAGCCCCAGGCTGAAGTAGCGCAGATTGC
>JAGRJL010000624.1 GCA_020442775.1 Lysobacterales bacterium
CCCAGGCTGAAGTAGCGCAGATTGCCCGAGCTGACCAGTCTGGAGCGATCACGCACGTCGAAAAACAGCGGCGCGTCGACCTGCACTCGCGGCTTGAGGTGGACCCAGCCAACGCCCAGGCTGTAGTGCAGCGGATGAGCGGCAGGCTGCCAGCGATTGATCAGCTCCAGCCCTTGGTAGTCCATCTCCAGACGGTCTCTGGAGCGGCCGGCACAGCCGAAGGGATTGACCAGCGGATCTTGATCGCCAGCGAGCGAGCGCGGACAGGTGATATCGCCGCCAGCACGCCCGCGCTGGATCATTCCGCGGCCGTAGCCTGACCAATTCCCGACGGCATAGAGCTCCCGGCCCAATGCCAGCGAAAACAGATCCTCGGGCCGCGCGCCGTCAATGGTCAGCTCCGGGGTGTAGCCCAGCTCGGCCACCCAACGCCCCGGCAACCCCAACCATATCCGACCGCGCCCGAACACCGGCGACTTGTTCAGATCCTCGGCCTTGGCGCCGCTGAAGCCGACCTGCTGCTGGGCCTGGCTCAGATGCGGAATCGAGGCCAGCTCTGCGCTGACTGCCCATTGCCACGGCGCCAGCTGCGGATCGCCGCCGAATCCGGTCATCAGACTGGAGGCACTGACGTAGGCCATCGCCCAGCCCTCCGGGGTGTCCAGACCCACCCGGCGCGAATCCTCGAACACGGTCTGCGCCGGCAGCGCCGGTGCGAGGAGCAGCGCGATCAGCAACCACCAGTGCCTGCATCCCGGCGCGGTCCAGTCACCCCTCGACACGATCACCAATCCGCGCCGATGGGCTACTGCGCCGCCGCTGCATCAAGCTGCTGGCAAAGGCCCTCGGTACCGGCAATCACCCGCTGCAGCGGAATCTGACCGCTGAGCGGCGGATCGTCCAGTTCGTACCCCAGCGTCGCCGAGGTGCACGAGTCGAATATCAGTGTCGCATTGCCAATCGGCACCGTGTTGGTCGGCACCGGCTGGTCAAACACACCACCGCTGGTGAGGAATATCGGCAGCTGCGCGATATTGCCCTGATAGTTGCCCTGCACCGTCAGCCAACGGTGTTCCGGGGCACCCAGCTTGGCCGCCGCGGCGGTGTCGTAGGTGAAGATCGCACCGAAGATGAACTGGCTGCCGGGCTCGATGTCGAACAGGATGCCCTGACCGCTGGTCGCCGGGTTGAACCAGGCGCCCGACAGGCCCTGGTTGATCGCAAAGCCGGGCGCCTCCACCACGTTGATCCGCGCGTTCATGCTGGTGTTGATCGACGCACCCGCCACGCTGTGGATGGAGCAGAACACGAAAAACTCGCCGGCGCTGTCGAAGGTCCGGGTGAATTCCCAGGGCGCGGCAGCGGCGGTATTGCCAAAACTGCCGTCGTCGGCACGCACATCGTGGAAGCCGCTTTGATTGACGAAGCGCACCGTGTCGCCGACGTTGATGGTGATGTCGTTGGGCACGAAGGCGAAGTTGCGCAGGTTGACCGTAACTTCTTCGGCCTGCAGCGAAGCCGCCAGCAGCAGCCAGAACAAAGCCCATCCCAGTTTCGCGCCCATCGGACTGCCCCGTTTCCCCGAGCAGTAGAAGATAACGCATGAATTGGGTAACCAACTGTTATCGAGTCAACAGCGCAGACGACTCCGCACGATCAAGCAAGCACTGGGTCGCCGTCGCCGAAGGATTGCGACCTGCTGCTGACGCGGTCCGGATATCGGGGAGAAACCGGTGCCGGTCGGCAGCAGGCCGCATAGGCAAGGCTTGGGAAGCACGCTCATACCTACCCAACTGCGAACGCGATCTCGGCGGAGTAGTGAAGCTGTCCTTGGCGTCCGCGGACCGCAGCACCTCGCATTCGACGCCCTCGCAACGGACCGGTCTGAGCAATGCGACCTAGTCGCTGGCGGTGCCCGAGGCCAGCTGGCTGCACAGCGCTTCGGTGCCGGCGATCACCCGCTGCAGCGGGATCGTGCCGCTTAGCGGCGGATCGTTGAGCACGTAGGCGATGCTCCCCTCGGTACAGCTGGTGAAGCTCACCGTGGCGGTCCCGATGGGCGCAGTGGTGG
>JAGRJL010000050.1:0-6429 GCA_020442775.1 Lysobacterales bacterium
ACGGGATGTATCCCTTTATCGATCTGAGTTCCGGCGGCAGCATCGGCGGGATGATTGCCGGCGTGGAGAAGGGGTTGGCGCTGGCCGATGAGCACACCAAAGTGATACCCGGACACGGGCCGGTGACCGATCGCGCGGGCCTGCAGGCCTATCGTGATCTGCTGGTGAGCTGGCGCGATGCGGTGAAGGTACACAAGGACGCCGGCGCATCACTGGAGCAGACCATTGCGGCCAAACCCACCGCGGCCACCGACGAGGCCCTGGGACAGGGCTTCATCAAGCCCGACAAGCTGGTCGAGTTCATCTACCGTAGTCTCTAGATCTACGCCAACTGCGGCGATTCCCCCGCGTCTGCACATTTTTACCTGAATGCTGCAGTTGTTGCGTGGGTCGCGAGGGGAGGCACTTCTATACTGAAAGCCCGAAGGACTGATTCAATCGCACCGTGAATCCTTCATCGCTCCATGCGCTCCCGCTGTCCCGCCCAGCCAGAACCGTCCGCCCGGCTGCGCCATTTCGGGCGACTGCCGCGTTCAGTCTGAGTTTTGCGGTCGGCAGTCTGGGGCTGGCCTGGATCAGAATCTTTACCCTGCAGCGATTTGACCCACGTTGGACCGCAGACATGCACTGGGCGCTGGAAGTGGTGTCCTGGCCTTTTGTGGCGCTGCTCTGCGCGATCATCTTCAGCATGGCTGCGACCATTCGCCAACGGCGCGAAGATCGCTGGTCCGACGGCGCAGCCTTCGGCGGCGGACTCGCGCTGTTGATCTCAGCCCCCACCCTGCTCGGGGCCATGGTCGGACCGCCGCTCGCATCCTGGCTGACTTGGGCGCTGGTGCTGGTCGTTTCCGTGCTCGCCGGCGGTGGCTCCAGGCCTCACCCGGTGCCGGCCTCAAGCTAGTCTGGCTGCCCCTGCGCAGCGCCCTCCGCGGCTGCCGATACCAGTAAGCGCAGCTTCAGTTCACCGACCTCAATCTGCGCCGGCTTTCCCAACGCAACCCGAAGCCGGGGCTGATGGCGTGCGCCAGCGATTTGCAGATCGTTGTCCACCGTGATCTGCCCCTGTTCCAGATCGGCTTCGCTGAGCTCAATCTGCCATTCGTAGCCCGGTTCGCCGCTCTGGCTGAGGCTGGCCGCGCGATCGGCCTCCAGCAGCAGCGAAGGTTGATAGTCAGGACCATCGGCATAGGTGAGCGTTGCCTCAACCCGATACAGTGGCGCGCTGATCGCGGCTTGGGCGAACAACAGGCTGACAGTCGCGATGACCATGGATGGCATATGCATATGGATTCCCTCGAGTCGGAGCGGACCTTGACCTCGGAAGCTTCAGCGCACCGGAGCGAACACGCAAGCCGGATTCCGTTGAAGCCGCGCAACTTTGACCGACACAGGGGTTGGAAGTTGCCGTCAGCCGTGGTCATCCTGCTTTGCGGGTTGCCAACGGCCGCCCTGCAGGCGGTGACCATCGATGGAATCTGGGACGAACAGGAGTGGGCCGGGGCCCAGCGGTTCACCGAATTCGTCGCGGTGCAGCCCTTAAGTGGCGAGCCTGCGCCGGCCGATCGCCGCGCCGAAGCCTATCTGCTCTCGACCCCCGAGGGCATCGCGGTTGCGGTTCGCGCCTGGCATCCGCCCGATGTGCCGCATACCCGCACCCGGGTTCAGCGCGACGGCAACGCGCCGGTCGATCGCATGAACTTCATGATCGACTTCAACGGCGACGGTCAGGTCGGCTATGACTTCACCATCACCACTGCCGGTGATCTGACCGATGAAGTGATCACCAACCAGAATGCCTTCCGCTCGGACTGGGATGCGGCCTGGGGTCACGCGGTGGCCGATTTCGACGGCGGCTACGTTGCCGAATGGCTGATTCCCTGGTCGATTGCGCAGATGCGCGACACCAGTGCGCCGCGGCGCACGGTGGCGGTGTACTTCGACCGGGTGATCGCGGCCACCGGCGAGCGCTTTGCCTATCCCGATGCCAGCTTCAGCAGGCCCCGTTTCGTCAGTGATTTTGCACCCATCGAGATTGATCAGTATCAGAGCCGACAGCTGGCGATCACTCCCTACGCGGTGACCAGCACCGATTTCATCAACAGCCGCAGCGAATTCAAGGCTGGTGCGGACATCTTCTGGAAGCCTGGCGGCAATCATCAGTTCGCGCTGACTCTCAATCCCGACTTCGGCCAGGTGGAAAGTGATCAGCTGGTGGTGAACTTCAGCGCCATCGAGACCTTCTTCACCGACAAGCGACCGTTTTTCACCGAGAACCAGAGCTATTTCGAACTCGATCATGCACTCGGCCGCCCCTTCTACACCCGGCGGGTCGGCGGCAGTCTGGACGACGGCAGCGGCGCAGCGGAGATTCTTGGCGCGGTCAAGGCCAATGGCAGCTTCGGCAGGCTGGGCTACGGGGTGTTCGCCGCCACCGAGGACGGTGCAGCGGGTCGCGATATGGCGCTGCTGCGCGGCAGCTACTCTGTCGACCGATTGACCATGGGGCTGATGCACAGCTACGTGGATCGTCCCTTCCTGGATCGCAGCGCCGAGGTGACCAGCGCAGATTTTCGCTGGGTGCCCAACGAGCAATGGTTGGTCAGACCGCTGCTGATGCGCAGCCGCAGCGACACCGCGGGGGTCAGTCAGCAGGGCAGCGCGGCCGGGGTGGTGGTTGATTGGGACATGCCCGGTCCCTTCCGCCAGCAGTACTTCGCGACCTATGCCGACGATCGCTTCGAGCTCAACGACCTGGGCTTTCAGGATCGCAACGACTTCCGCTATTTCGAGTGGGAAACCGGCTACCGTCAGGACCAGCTGGCGCCGGAATCGCGCTTTGCCAGTCACTCCTGGGAGTGGGAATGGGCCTACCGGGAGAACACTTCAGGGTTGCGGCTAATGCAGAACTACACCCTGCAGCGCTACTCGGAGCTGCGCAGCGGCGGCAACCTGTTCTTTTTCGTGCGCTGGCGCGACGCCGGATTCGACGATCGGCTGACCCGAGGCAACGGCGCGGTGCCGCTGCAGTCCGGTCCGCAGCTCTACGTGGAGGGTTCGCGACCGCGACGAGGCGACGGCCGCTTTGCCTTCGAGTGGCGAGTGGAAGCCTTCCCCAACGCGGTCTCCGGGCATTCCTACTACGCACTGTTCCAGCCGCGCTGGCACCTCAATGACCGTCTGGACGTGGACCTGGGTCTGGCCGCCTGGCGTCAGTCAGACTGGCTGTTGTGGCAGCAGGGCAGGGAGCTGGGCAGCTTCAACGCGCAGCGGGCCGAGCTCTATTCCAACCTGAACTGGTTTATCGGCGAGCGCCAGGAACTCAGGGTCAAGCTGCAGGCGATCGCGATCGACGCCCAGGCCAGGCAGGCGCGACGGCTGGATCAGACCGGCGCGCTGGTCGACAGCGATGCCGAACTGGCCGACTTCCAGCTGCGCAATCTGGGCTTCCAGGTTCGCTATCGCTACAAGCTGGGAACCCTGAGCGACATCTACGCGGTCTACAGCCGCGGCGGCTTCGCCATCGATGACCAGCAGCGTGGTCTCAACCAGACTCTGGAAGACGTCTTCTCGCTGCGCGATGACGATCAGTTCCTGATCAAGGTGGCCTACCGCTTCGATCTGTAGCGAACGGCGACGGTCGCGGTCGATCAGCTTCCAGGTCGGGAATCGAGCACCGGCTGTTCCACGGTGATCCGGACCATCGCGCTGCCAACTCGCTCGGTCAGCGCCTGCAGGCTGCCGCGCGCCGGCTTGTGGTTGGCGATCCCCGTGGCCGCCTCGCTCAGCGCCTTGTGCAGCAGCGGGGACTTCACCGCGTAGCCGCTGTTGCCCGATTCTGGGCCGCCGATGGACTCACCGATGGTCAGGCCGACGACTTCGCCCAAGGGATTGATCAGCGGTGCACCCAGCTGATCGGTACTCATGGCAAAGGAATAGCGATAGCGGTTGGGATCGCCGCGCCAGCCGCTCAACGCGGTGATCTTTCCGGTCATCGGCGAGGCTGCACTCTGGCGAAAGCCTTCCTGGTCGAAACGCAGCGCGAAGACGTCCGAGTTCACGGCGGCCTCGCGTCTGGCGATCGGCAATCCCGGCGGCAAATCGCCACCCACGCGCAGCAGCGCGATCCCGCTGAGCGGATCGAGGATGTTCTTGAATGCGGGACTCTCGCGGCCGTCTACAAACTCCACCCGCACCCGCAGGGCATCGGCCACCAGGTCGTAGTGGGTGATGATCAGTCCGTTGCTGACCCAGCCCAGGCCATAGCGCAGGTCGGTCCGGACCGGGCGGCGTGGCGCAGCTGGCGGCACGATTTCAGTCGCCGCGGCGAGGTCATCGTCCGGCAGTCGCGCATCCGGCGCGGCCAGACAGGCCTTGTGCGCGCGCTCGGAGATCTCCACCACATCGCGACGCTGAGCATTGCTGCTGCCATAGACGTAGCGGGCAATCTCCTCCCAGTCCTGCTGTTTGAGGCCGTCGTCCTTGACCTGAATCTGGCGGGCCGCATCCACCACCTGACTCAGTTCAACCCCGCCTCGCTTGAGCTGAGCCAGCTTCAGTGCCGCCAACCGGATTGCCTCACAGCGCTCGCGGTGCGCCGCGTCGGGCTCACTCGGCAATTCCGACTGGTCCAACAACCGGGCGCCGGGCGGGGGTTTGGTCTGGGTGTACTGGGTCCGACCGCGCTCGTCCACCCACTTGTAGATGGTCTGAGCGGTCAGCTGCGAGCCGACGCAGCCGAGCAAGATGACGAGCAACCAGCGCGCGGCGCGGGCTGCTTGAGGTCGGTTCCTGGATCGGCTCTCGGTTCCTTGCATGCGTGAGATCCCAGTCAGAACGCCAACGGGCCGCATCTGCGCCGCATTGCGCTTTCGATGGCGCCTTCAGCGTACTTGTACTCCGCCCTTGTGGCCGGGAGATCGGTCCGGGAAATGCCGCGGATCAAGCGCATTGGCGCCCGTCTGGCAAAACCGCAGTGTTCCAGCGCGCGCTCATTCAGCGATCACCAACACAACCGCCGGACTGACCCGCGCAGCCAATTCCTCCAGAGAGCCGGGCTGCGCGCTCAAGTTCGCTGCACGACCGGCGCTGGATGCCAACAGACGGCGCAGGAATTCGACCTTGACGGCGTAGTTCACGTTCTGCGGCAGGTCACCGGTCCAGCGAAAGACCTGCGCAGCCGACAGCTTGGCAGTGACCAGGCCGACCACCTCTCCCTGGCGATTGATCAATGGTCCACCGCTATTTCCGGACTGCACCGGCACCGAGATCTGATAGAGCCGCGGGTCATCCTGCATGCCGGTCGTGGAGTTGATGATCCCGGTCGACAGCTTGGCGTTGTTGCCCATGATTTGTGTATGGGGAAAGCCGAGGGTGAACACGTCAGCGCCGATCGCGGCCTCGGCGCCGGCGATGGGCAGGCCTGCCGGCAGATCTCCGCCAACCCGCAGCAGGGCTACATCGTTGTCGGAATCACTGGCGCTGACAAAGGCGCTGGTCTCGGTTCCATCGGCGAAGCGCACGCGCAGGCGCTCGCGGCCGTCAATGACGTGGTAGTTGGTGGCGATCAGTCCCCCGGTCACCCAGCCAGTGCCGCTGGACATGCCCCGTTTCGACGATGGCGCCGCAGGCGACTGCGGCCGATCTGGGGTGGGTGCTTGCGCCAAGGCGCCGCGACCGACTTTGCCGAAACTGCCGCCGACGCAGGCGTCCTGGGCGCGCCCGGCGATGTCACTGGCGGGTACGCTGCGCCGCCGGTTGCCCGCATAGACGAAGCTCACCAGTTCGCGCAGGGCAATTTCATCCACATCCACGTCACTGCTGACTTCGAACTGTCTGACCGACTCAAGGGCGCTGTTGATCGAGAGCCCCTGGCGTCTGTAGGCGGCCAATTGTCCGGCGATTCGCCGGATCTGCTCGCAGTAGGCACGACGCTCGGGGGTCATTTCGTTGTGGTGCATCTGACTGCTCTGCACCGAGATGGATTGGTCAGGTGGGGGCGTTTGCGTGTATTGCGTCCGGCCCTCCTCGTCCACCCACTTGTAGATCTTCTGCGCAGCCGCCGTGCTGGCCAATACCAGCCCGAACAACCAGACCGCGCCGATCAGCTTCAGCTGTGCCCTCAATTCGGCCATCCTCCGCTAATCAGAACTCCAGCCGGCCACCTACCGACCAGAAGTCCTGCTGGATGTTGTCCACGCCGAACTGGCGACGATAGCTGAAGAAGGCCGAGCGGCCCTCGGCAAAGACTGCCGATACCCCGATCGAGAACTCACCGTTCTTGTTGTCCACCGCCGAGGTCGGAATCTGGAACACGGTCCCGGAGGGGTCGTTGATGAAGCGCCCGCGCAGGGGTTCGGCATCGTCCTCCAGCTGACTGACGTGATAGATCTCGAATTGCGGCACCAGCACGGCGTTACTTGTGGAAATCGC
>JAGRJL010000050.1:6475-8159 GCA_020442775.1 Lysobacterales bacterium
ATCTCGACCGCGAAGCTGTCCGAGCCGCTCACGACCTGTTCGGCGTAGCGATCAACCTCCAGGTTGGCGTACTCCACCGCCAGCCGGGGGCCGTAGCTCCAACGTCCGGACTGGAAGTTCCAGCCACCGGAGAGGCTGGCGCTGGTCAGGTCGGCGTCGGGGGTGGCGCGCAGCACATCTACCGAGACCACGGTGTCTTCGTCGGTGGTGGTTTCAAAGGTCACGTTGCGGATCTGGCTGAGGTCGCCGCGGCCGAGGCCGAAGCTGCCGTCGATCCAGCCGTTGCCAATGCTGTAGGAGGCATAGGCGGTGAAGCTGCGCAGATCCAGGTCCAGATCGCCAGCGTCGGCGTCCAGTTCGGCCTCGAAGCGGCTGTAGCCCAGTGCGGCACCGACCACCCAGGAGCTGCCGAAACGCTTGTCCATGCCGATCAGCAGACTGCGCGAATCGGTCTCAAAGCCGCTTTCCAGATCGCTGGCATCGCGGTCGCCGCGGCCCAGGGTGCCGGTGACAAAGATGCCCAGCCCTCGGCCCAGCAAACCGTTGCCGTCCTCTCCCTCGCCGGCACCCAGGTTGTCCAGCGGCAGCGAGTAGCCATTGAGCTGCAGCCCGGACAGGCTCAGACCACGGCCACCGCCCTGGCGCACCGCCTCCAGGCGCCGCGAGATCCCGCCCAGCTGACCGTTGGCCAACATCCTGAAGCCACGACGCTGCGAGCTCAGCTCCTCGGCTACCAGTCCGCGCAGGCTATCCACCAGCCGCCGCGCGGCCTGCGGGTCGAGCAAAGCCAGACGCAGGCGCGCGCAGCGATCGGCCAGCTCCGATCCCGCCGGCGGCATGCCATTGGCGCAGAGCCGACCCAGGGTCTCGATCTGGCTGGCGATCAGCGGATCAGGGGTATTGGCAATCAGCTGCTGAAAGCGCTCACGCAGCTCTTCCTCGCTGGCATCGTCGTCGCGAATCAGCACCGTCAGCAGGCGCGGCATGCCTACGTCGTAGCCCATCCCGGGAATCAGCGCGATCTCGATAGTCTCGTCACCTTCGCGCTCATCGTCGTCGCGAATGCGCAGCTGCACGCTGGCGCTGGTGCTTCCGGCGACGATCAGCGGCGGATCCGGCGGTGGCATGAAGTCTTCGCCGACGGTCGCGCTACCACCTACCAGATCAAGCAGGATCGGCAGGTCGTGGTCGATTGCCTGATCGATCTGGACGGTGACCAGCAGCGGTGTCCCGGTGTTTTCGGTGGCCACCAGTCGAGAAACCGCCAGGCTGGCGGTGGGGACCGTCTGCTGCGCCCAGGCGCTAAATGGCAGCGCCAGCAAGATCGACAGGCGGGCAAGCGAATGGCTGATTTTGCAAAACATGTCCGATCCTGAATGTCGAAAAAAGGTGGTACGCGCAATGCCGGTGATGCGCTCAGGGCGCGCAGATAGGGCTAAGTGTGCAACGATCGGCGCAGAANNGTGGTCACTCTCGGGCAATTACGCTCCATACAAGGCGATCCCCTTCGCGGAAGAAGCGGGTCAGATCCAACCCGATGATCGCTTATGATCGCGACTTTTGTTGTTCGAGACGATCATGGTCAAGGCAATCTGGATTGCGGTCCTCACCGCTGCGTGGTTGATCCCCGGCAGCGTCCGCGCGCAGACGGACGAAGGCTTGGCGACTGCCGAGAGTCGCGTGC
>JAGRJL010000625.1:0-1331 GCA_020442775.1 Lysobacterales bacterium
ACCCCGCACGTCAACGAGGGCGACGCGGTGATTCTGGATCTGGACCTGGAAATCTCCTCGCTGGCCCCGACCACCCGCGCCGCCACCGGTGCGGTGGATCTGATCACCAACACCCGCAAGCTCGCTACCCGGGTACTGGTGCAGGATCGGGGCCTTTTGGTGCTTGGTGGCCTGACCAGCGAAGAGCAGTCCGATTCGGTGCAGAAGGTGCCCGGCCTGGGTTCGATTCCGGTGGTCGGTAATCTGTTCAAGTACCGCAACTCGAACGTCAACCGGCGCAATCTGCTGATGTTCCTGACCCCGACCATCACCCGCGATTCAATCAGCGAGCAGATGCTCTCCAGCGAGAAGTACAACTACATCCGCGCTCGCCAACTCGATGCCCGCCAGGAGAACAGTGGTTTGCTGCCCAGCGAGGGCATGCCGCTGCTGCCGGAGATGGCCGATTTCCTCAGCCAGGGCGGCCCGCCGGCCGATCCCGAGCAGAGCACCGCCGGCACTGCGCCGGCTGATGATGGCGGAGCGGGGTATGACCAACCCTGAGCCAGCCGCGGGCGGCAGCATCAGCCTGCCGCCGCGACCAAATTTTGGCTTCGCCCGCCGCCACGGCGCCACCGTGGTCGGCCTGCAGGGCGATGCGGCGCATGTGATCCATCGTCCCGACGTGCGCGCGGAGACGCTGCTGGAGCTGCGCCGCTATGCCGGCCGCCCGCTGCAGCTGGAAAGCCTGTCGTCCACCGAGTTCGACGAGCGGATCCGTGAGCTCTACGAATCCGGCAGCGAGGCGGCGGCGCAGATGGCCGCCGACATGGATCAGCGCCTGACCCTGGAGCAGATCGCCGACGCGCTGCCGGAACCGGCGGATCTGATGGAAAGCGAGGACGACGCGCCGATCATCCGCCTGATCAACGCGATGCTGGCCGAATCGATCAAGCAGCAGGCCTCCGATATTCACATCGAGCCCTATGAGGGCCGCCTGGTGGTGCGCTTCCGTATCGACGGGGTGCTGCGCGAAGTGCTTAGTCCGCACAAGAGCCTGGCAGCGCCGGTAGTGTCGCGGATCAAGGTGATGGCCAAGCTCGATATCGCCGAGAAGCGGCTGCCGCAGGACGGTCGCATCGGCCTGCGCATCGCCGGCCGCCCGGTCGACGTGCGCGTATCCACCATTCCCGCTTCATTCGGCGAGCGGGTGGTGCTGCGTTTGCTCGACAAGCAGGCCGGACGACTGGATCTGTCCGAGCTGGGGATGGACCCGACCACCCTGGACGGGGTGGACGAGCTGATTCACCGTCCGCACGGGATCCTGCTGGTCACCGGCCCCACCGGCAGCG
>JAGRJL010000625.1:1339-4747 GCA_020442775.1 Lysobacterales bacterium
CAGCGGCAAGACCACCACCCTGTACGCGGCGCTGGGCCGCTTGAACGACGCCAGCCGCAACATCATGACGGTGGAAGATCCGATCGAGTACTACATCGACGGGATCGGCCAGACCCAGGTCAACACCAAGGTCGACATGAGTTTCGCCCGCGGACTGCGCGCGATACTGCGTCAGGATCCGGACGTGGTGATGGTCGGCGAAATCCGTGACCTGGAAACCGCGCAGATCGCAGTGCAGGCCTCGCTCACCGGTCATCAGGTGCTCTCCACCCTGCACACCAATTCCGCAGTGGGTGCGGTCACCCGTCTGCGCGACATGGGGATCGAGCCCTTCCTGCTGTCTTCCTCGATCAACGGAGTGATCGCTCAGCGCCTGGTTCGGCGGCTGGACCCGGAGCTGATGGAGCCCTACCAAGCCACCCAGGCCGAGCTGGCCGCCTTTGGGCGTCAGCGCAGCGAGGTGGTGACCCTGTACCGACCCAAGGTCGAACTGGCCGGACGCCACGGCGGCTACAAGGGCCGCAGCGGCCTCTACGAGCTGGTAGTCGTCGACGAGGCGATGCGCACGCTGATCCACGACGGCGCCGGCGAACAGGCGCTGGAAGCCGCCGCCCGCGCCCACACCGCCGGAATCATGGACGACGGCTGGCGCAAGTGCCGCGATGGCACCACCTCGGTGGATGAGGTGCTCAAGGTGACTCGGGAAGAGTGAAGGGCTGAGGAAGGGCTCAGGGCAGGAGGGCCCAGGGCCCAGCTGAGCACTTGGGGCCGAGGGCTGAGGGCTGAGGGCTGAGGGCTGAGCGACCATATCCCGCGACTTCAGTTGGAGCCAGTCCTGCTGGCGACGCGCTGCCGTTCCAATCGACTGCCCCCCTGGTCAACCAGCATTCCGGTCGCCAGCAGGGCTGGCTCCTACAAGAGCGTCGGGGCGTAGCGCTCCGTCCCTAGCTTCCCGGACAAACTGGACCGCCGGAAAGCGGTAGGACAACTGCGGCCTGATCAGTCGTCGTCAGCCTCGCCGCACGAGCGATTCTCGGGCTGCCCGATTTGCGCTGCTGGGAGCACTGGAGACGAAAGCGGACGAGTGATCTATGGAAGCCTGTTGTGGGAGCCAGCCCTGCTGGCGACGCGCTGCCTATCGGCTCAACCGAAACCTCCGGGTCGACAAATGTTGGGGTCGCCAGCGAGATAGCGCCTGCAACGGTGTCGGCGCGTCGCGCTCCGCCCCGATTGCGCAGGGCAAGCGAACGGCGCCCGAGTTTCTCGGCGACCGCCGCTGACCACACCAGCGCGGCGGGTCCCGATTTCCGCTCTGCCCCAATCCCCATCTTTGCTACATTGAAGCTCGCGTCCGAACGGCAGACGGCACGTGGATCACGAGGCGGGTGAGGATCTAGAAATCGAAACCGGCGCGGGGCTGCGTTCGGCGCTGCGCTCTCACGCCACCCTGGGCGCGCTGGACAGCCGCGCGCTGGATCGCCAGCTCCCACGGCTCTATCAGGAACTGCGCGCGATCGCCCGCGCCGCGCGTCGGCAGCACCAGCCGCAGGAGGGTCTGGGGACCACCAGCATCGTTCACGAGACCTATCTGAAGCTGCGCGACCAGCGTGACTTCGAGTGGATCGGGCGCAATCAGTTCCTCCATCTGGCGGCGCTGGCCATGCGCAGCATCCTGGTGGACAACGCGCGACACCACCGACGCAGCAAGCGCGGGGGCGACCGCCAGCGGGTGCCGATGGAGGACCACCTGCTGGTTTCGGCTCACCTGCGCGAGGACGTGCTGACCCTGGATCAGGCGCTGCAGCGGCTGGCGGCCGAGCGCCCGCGCTGGGCCGATGTGGTGACCTGCCGGATTTTCGGCGGACTGGAGTGGGAGGCGATTGCCCAGGCCCTGTCGGTCTCGCTGGCCACCGCCAAGCGCGACTGGCAGGCGGCCTGCCTGTGGCTGCATGACGAGATAGGCGAGCCGCTGCGGCTGTGAGCAAAGTCCCGCTCAGCAACCATATCGAGGCGCTGCTGGAATTGGCACCGGCCGCGCAAGCCCGCTATCTGGATCAGCTGCGCGCCCAATCGCCGCAAACCGCTGATCGACTGCAGCGAATGCTGGATTCGGCGCCCTCGGTCGAGGAAAGGCTCGGTGGTCTGGCCGGGCGCATCGGGTCGGCAATGCCGGCCGAGATCGAGCACGCCTGGGCCGCTGGCAAGCACATCGGGCCCTACCGGCTGGTGTCGGTGCTCGGCGTGGGCGGGATGGGTTCGGTATTCCTGGCCGAACGCGACGATGGCTCCTTCGACCGGCAGGTGGCGCTCAAGGTGCTGCCGCTGGATCTGGGTGATCCGGCACTGGTGGCCCGTTTCGAAAACGAGCGGCGGCTGCTGGCGCGATTGCAACACCCGGCCATCGCACAGCTGCTTGATGCCGGGATCAGCGACGACGGTCGTCCCTATTTCGTCATGGACTACGTCGACGGACTGCTGCTGGACTGCTATTGCGATACCCACCATCTGGGCCTGCGGGAGCGTCTGCGGCTGTTGTTGTCGGTGGCCGATGCGGTGCAGTACGCGCACCAGAATCTGGTAATCCACCGCGATCTCAAGCCCGCCAACATCCTGGTCACCCCCGAGGGCCAGATCAAGCTGCTGGACTTTGGCATCGCCCGGCTGGTCGGCGAGCACACCGCCCACGTCACCCAGGGCGAAGCGCGCTGGTTCACTCCGGCCTATGCGGCACCCGAGCAGCGCAGCGATGCTGCTCCCAGCACTGCCATCGACGTGTTCAGCCTGGGCGTGGTGACTTATCAACTGCTGTGCGGCGCGCTGCCCAGTCGGGATCAGAAGATCACCGCCCCCAGCGCAGCTGCCCTGGGCGGCGACGAGACTACGGCGCAGCTGCGCGGGCTCTCGCGGCGCCAGCTGCAGCGGCGCCTGCGCGGTGATCTGGACGTGATCGTCAGTACCGCGCTGGCGCTGAACCCGGAGGATCGCTACCGGGATGTCGCTTCCCTGCGCGAAGACTTCAGTCGCCACCTGGAGGGACTGCCGATCCGCGCACGGCCGACCCCGCTGCTGACCCGGGTTCGCAAATTCGTGCAGCGTCACCGTAGCCAGGTGGCTGCGGCGCTGCTGGTCGCGATCATGCTGACCGGCGCGACCGCCTACGCGTTGATGCAGGCTCGCCAAGCCAGGCTGGAACGCGATCGGGCCCAGCGGATCAGCGCGCTGCTGGTCGAGGTATTCAGCGCCGCCGATCCCGATCAGGCGCGCGGACGCGAGCTCAGCGCCCGCGACCTGTTGGATGCAGGGGTTGGCCCCTTGCGCAATGAACAAGACCCCAGCCTGCGCGCCCCGCTGCTGGCGGCGTTGGGACGCACCTACCGCAGCCTCGGCGAATACCCTCGGGCGGTGGAG
>JAGRJL010000625.1:4883-9822 GCA_020442775.1 Lysobacterales bacterium
CAGGGTGGCGTTGACCACACGCTGACGCTGGCCATTCAGGGCAAGCTGGGCCGACTTTACGAACGGCTGGGTCGGGTGGATCAGGCCCGCATGCTGCTGACCACTGTTCTAGAGCGCACGCGGGCGCAGCACAGTGATGATCACGAGGCATTGGCCCAGGCGCTCAATGATCTGGCCGCGGTCGCCCTGACCCAGGGTAACTATGCGGAAGTGGAGCCGCTGCTGCGCGAGGCCATCATCCTCAATCGTGAGCGTGACCGACGCACCAGCGCTGACCCCGCCAATCCCAGTCCTTCGCCGCGCACCGCCACGCTGATCAACAATCTGGGGCTGGTGGTCTACTTCCAGGGTCGCCAGGCGGCGGCGGAGACGCTGTATCGCGAAGCGCTGACCATCCGCCGCAACTTGCTCGGTGCCGACCATCCCGATCTGGCGCAGACGCTGACCAATCTGGGACTGCTGCTCAACGAGCGCGGCGATCTGCAGGGCTCGACTGCGGCGCTGGAGGAAGCGCTGGCGATTCGCCGCGCCAGCCTGCCCGAAGGGCATATCCAGATCGTCAGCGGAATCAACAACCTGGCGATGGTGCTGCAGGCTGATCATCGACCTGACCAGGCCGAAGCCCTGTATCGAGAGGCGCTCAAGGGTTTGAGCGAAAGCCTGGGCCCGCATCATCCGGCTGTGGCTACCACCGAGAGCAATCTGGCCTCGGTGCTGTTTGATCGCGGTCAGCACGCCGCGGCGGAACAGCACTTTCGCCACTCGCTGGCGCTGCGCCGGGAACTGCACCCTGCAGGCCATCCCTATCTGGCCTACAGTCTGGTCGGTCTGGGTCAGGCGCTGGTGGCGCTGGGTCGAGCCGAGGAGGCGGTGCCCTTGCTAGACGAGGCTCTGACGATCCGCGCAACGCTGCCCGCCGAGCACTGGGCGCTGGCGGAGGCCCGTTACGCCAAGGGCTTCGCCCTGACCGAGATTGGCGACACCACCCAGGCGCTGAGCCTGCTGGATCAGGCGATCAGCGCCTTGAACCCACGTGGCGAAGACGACCGTCATCTGCAGCGCGCGCGCAGCTATCGCGCCCGTGCCGAGGCGCTGCTAGTCAAGCGCTGAGCACACCGGCGGCAGCGCTCTCGTTGGCAATGGCCGATACCAGGCCGGATTGAGCCGTTCGGACACTGAATGTCGTTGCTAGGAAGACAGGCCGGGCGGATGCCCGAATCTTCCATGGGCGAGCAGGAGAGTGCGATGCGGGCAATCGGCAATCGGTGGACGGCAGCAGCCTTGCTCGGCCTGTGGGCAGCAATGCTCTGCACCCCCGCCAGTGCGGCGACCTTCACCGTCAACGCCACCCTGGACGAGCCCGACGCAGTCATCGACGGCATCTGCGGCTCCACCCCCAGCGGCCAGTGCACCCTGCGCGCGGCGATCCAGGAGGCCAACGCGCTGGCCGGTGCCGACACCATTACCCTGTTCCCCGGGGTCTTCGACCTGACCCGGTCCGGCTTTGATGACGCGGCGGTGTTTGGTGATCTGGACGTCACCGACACGGTGGAAGTGGTCGGTGCCGGGCAGGCGCAGACCGAGATCACCACCCTGCAGCGCGCCTTCGAAGTGTTCAACGGCACGCTCACCCTGCGCGACCTCACCCTGCGCGGGGTCGACGAATCCGCGGGTACTCAGGGCGGATGCATCCATGTCGCAACTGCAACGGCCAATGCGCACACCGACAATGTGACTCTCGATGGTCGACCGGGATTCAGCGGCGCCTGGTGCGTCAGCGTCTCCGCCGGCAGCTTCGTCGCCGACGCCTCGACCTTCGTGATCAGCCAGCGAATGGTCGCGATGATCACCGCCTACGGGGTGGCGCCGGCCTCGATCACCCTGCGCGACTCCATCGTCTTCGAAGAGGACGGCAATGCGCGCGATTTCATGCGCACCGTGGTCGGGGTTGGTACCGACCCGGACCTGGAGGTCACCATCCAGCGAACCAGCTTTCAGGGCTCGGGTGCCGAGTTCAATGACGGCGCGATCCTCGGCTTCGCCTGTCTGCAGGGCGCTACCCGCCGCTTCACCATTGAGGACTCAACCTTCGATGGATTCAAAAAGGTAGGCGGCAATCTGAAGATTGTCGTCTCGCTGACCAATGAGCCGGCCAGCTTTGCCTGTGATCTGTTCGTCCGCCGCAGCAGCTTTAGCAACAACGACTGGGCGGTGATCGTCTTCGGCCAGCACGGCGGCGGGATTTCCGAGGCGCGCGCCCATATCGATGACACCACCTTTGCCAACAATGTGCTGGGCGTGCGAGTGGGACCGCTGGGCTTCAACCAGTTCGATCCGCGCGATCGATTGTTCCTGCGCAACGTCACCATGAGCGCGAACGCCGAGGGCCTGGTGACCGCGAATCAGGGGCGCGCGTTCGTCTCCAGCTCGACCTTCTCCGGCAACGGCACAGCCTTCGCCAACCAGGGGGTCAATGAGTCATTCATCGACAACAGCATCCTGGCCAATTCCACGGTGAGCGATTGTCAGGGCAACTACAGCGGCGAATACAACCTGATCGAAAGCAACGGCTGCACCCAGCTCAGCGGCAATCCGGCCACGATCATCAGCGCCGACCCGCTGCTGGGAGCATTGGCCGACAACGGCGGACCCGTGCTTACGCATGGGCTGATGGCGGGCAGTCCGGCGATCGATGCCGGCAACCCGGCGCTACCCGCCAGCGGTAACTATTTCAGCTGCATCGTGCAGGACGCGCGCGGGATTGCGCGCCCGGTCGATGGCGACCTCAACGGCAGCTTCCTCTGCGACATCGGCGCGCTGGAGGGGCCGGGTAGTGCGCCCACCTTCGATTATGGCGACGCGCCCGCGTCCTACGGCACCCTGCTGATCGACGACGGTGTCCGCCATCTGCTCGACGGCGCGCTGTTTCTGGGCGCCGGCGTGGATATAGAGAGCAACGGCCTGCCCAGCCTTGCCGCGGACGGCGATGACCTGGACGGCAGCGATGACGAGGACGGCGTGGTGGTGCCAGCCAGTGCCAATGCCGGCGAGATGCTGATGCTGGAAGTGACTGCCTCTGCCCCGGGCCGCCTCAACGCCTGGCTGGACGTCAACGGCGACGGCGACTTCGACGACAGCGGCGAGCAGCTGGTCAGCGATCACGCCGTAATCGCTGGGGCGAACAGCGTGCCCCTGACCATTCCCAGCGATGCAGCGGCGGCCGACAGCTATCTGCGCTTCCGCCTGGGCAGCGCCCTGATCGACAGCGCGCGGTCGGGAATCATCGGCGGCGAGGTGGAGGATTACCGGATCACCATCACCCGCAACCCGGAAAGCAACGGTAGCCAGACCCTGATTGCCGGCACCGCGGAAATGAATGCCAATCTCGGCCGAGCGACCGCGATCCTGGATCAGGACATGGCGGTGGGCGTGCCCGGCGCAACCGTCGACGACATCAGCAACGCAGGCGAGGTGGTGATGTTCCGCCGCGCACCGGTCACCGGCTGGAGCGCGCTGCAAACCCTGTCGGCGCCGGATCTGGACCCGACCCAGGACAACAACCGTTTCGGCATCTCGCTGGCCTTCGCCGGCGGCGACATGGGCCGCTTTCTGGCGATCGGCGCCAACCGTGGCGTGAACACCACACAGCCGAGCGCTGGCGCGGTCTACCTCTACCGCAAGGATCCCGGCGGTCTGTGGGAGTTCGTGCAGAAGCTGAATGCTCCGCGCACTTCCAGCAACGCCTCGCAGCGATTTGGCGAAGCGGTGGCGATGGACTTCGACGCCGCCAGCGGCGCCTACACCCTGGCGGTGAGTGCGCCGGGGCACATCGACGCCGGCGGCCCAGCCAGCGGCGGCGCGGTCTTCGTCTATCAGCTCAACCCCTTCGCCACCTTCACCCCAATCGCGGTCACCTGTGCCACCCCAACCACGCCCTGCGGCGGCTTCCTGTTCACCCCCGACAGCGCCAACGGCGCGTCCGGCGATGACTTCGGCTACGACCTCGCCCTGCACGGCGATCGCCTGCTGATCAGCGCCCCCTACATCGAAACCACCACGGACGTCTTTCCGGGTCAGGCCTTTCTGTTCCAGCGCGGCGCGATGCAGCCCGATGGCGCCTTCGACTGGACCCTGCGCGCATCCTTGGGCGATCCCACCCCGCAGGATGCCGAGGAGTTCGGTGACTCGGTGGCGGTGACGCCCACCGAACTGCTGATCAGCGCGCCCTACTTCGATCACATGAACGGCACCTCCGGGGTGGTCTATCGATTCAGCCGCGACGCCACCGATGGCGCCCAGCCGATCGGCTCGCTGAAGCTCCCGGTCACCCGACAATCGGCCGGCGGCTCGAACACCTTCGGCGCCGGCGCGATTGCCGCCGACCAGAACATCCTTGCGGTCCCGGTCTCACAGACCTGCCGTTCGGTGCATCTGTACCAGCTGCTGGGCACCCCGACCCTGCTTGAGATCATCGACCAGCCGGCCGACGCCAGCAGCCAGTTCGGCAACGGCCTGGCGCTGGACGCCGACAGCCGAACCGTGCTGGTCGGCTCCCCAGGCGACACCGTCCAGGGCCAGACCGGCGCAGGCACAGTCAGGGTCTATCTGGGCTTCGGCGATCTGTTTGCCGACGGATTCGAAGATGCGCCACCGCCGCGGATGGCGAAGGTTGGAGCCTGCGGGGGCTGAGGAGACAGAGTGGAGAAGGGCCCAGGGCGCAGAGACGAGGGCCCAGGATTTGGCTGCGGCGCCGCGCGTGAACATGAGCAATGGGCGGCTCGACGCGCTGTTGGCTGCGGCACTTGAAGCCAAGAAGTGCCCAGGTGGGTCGACTGCGCCACGCCTTCTTGCGGACCGCGGGCGTCCCGCCCGCATGAGTTTGCTCACCGGACCCCGGATTCTTGCGGGCAAGATGCCCGCGGTCCAGAGCGCTTGCCGC
>JAGRJL010000626.1:0-416 GCA_020442775.1 Lysobacterales bacterium
CTGACCTACGCCAAGCACAGCCTGCGCACTCACAAGCTGTTCGTCGGCGAGTTTTACCTGCTGGTGCTGTTTGCGGTGCTGGGCATGTTCATCCTGGTCTCCAGCACCAACTTCATCATGCTTTATTTGGGACTGGAACTGCTCGCGTTGTCGGGCTACGCGCTGGTCGCACTGGATCGCGATGCGCCGCTTTCGGCAGAGTCGGCGATGAAGTATTTCGTACTGGGCGCGATCGCATCTGGTCTGCTGCTATACGGCATGTCGATCCTTTATGGGATCAGCGGGAGTCTGGACATTCAGGAAATCGCGACCGCGGTGGCGCACGGTCAGTCGATGGCGGTGCTGGCCTTCGCCCTGACTTTCGTGGTGATTGGTCTGGCCTTCAAGTTTGGCGCAGTTCCCTTTCACATGTGGAT